>JBBRUN010000163.1:0-10120 GCA_038247765.1 Gemmatales bacterium
CCGGCTCTGGCCAAAGAGCTCGCCGCCGCGGCGCGGGATCGCGGCGACGAACTGACGCTGCTTGTCACGCCGATGGATCTTTTGGGTGGGGCCGTCGTGTGGCCGGACGGTGCGCGGCTGGCCCGGGTGCTGCCGCCGGCGAAGTTGGAACCGCACGGTTTGCCGGAAGCGTCGCGCGATGCGTACCGCCAGTTTTCCGACCTCGCCGACCAACACGATATCGCGCTCGTCCCGCAGGCGTTCGGGGCGATCCCGTCCGATTGTCGCTCGCAGCTTTCGGTCCCCTCGGTGCTCGGGATTCCGCATCTCGATTTCGAGATGCACGACTTCGGCGCCCGAACCGATCGGTACCGCCGCGAGATGGAACGATTGCGCCGCTTCGGGCAGCATTTCGTTTTCCCCTCGGAGCAACTCCGGTCGATGGCGGCCGAACGCTTCTCGATTCCAACGACCGCTTCCAGCGTGGTGCCTCCCATCGGATCGACGGTTTACCGCAGCCCCGAAACGATTCGGGCGCTGGGCCTGCCGGAACGATACTGGCTATCGGTCGGGTGGAATCGGCCCGATCAAGAAACTGCTGCCGTGGCGGAAAGCGTCGCCGATCGATTTCGACAAGGTCGATGGCCATGCCCGTTCGTCGGCTTGTCGGAAGGGATCGACCGCCGGCCTTTTGCGAGCGTCGTGCAATTGGAATTCGCCGCGAAAGCCCGCGCGCTGTTTCGCGATGCCGGGATGCAAGCGGGTCGGGATTGGTTTGATTTGACTCATCTCGAGCCCCAAGAACTTGGGGCGGTGGTGGCCGGGGCCACGGCGGTCATCGGTAATGGCCACGCGGGGAGCGGCCCGAATTGGCACACTCTTTCGGCATGGAAATCGGGTGTTCCGATCATCGACCCCCACGGGGAGCGGATCGAGTGCCATCTTCCGCCATCGGTCGCCCCTCGACTCCTCGGCATCATCGATGCGCTCCTCCGAGACCCCTGCCCCATTTCGCACCCGGCGATTCGCCCGGCCAAGCCGCGCGATCAGCGCATCGCTTGGTTGGTCAGCCACACGACGCTGCGCGACGCCGAAGTGCCGATTTTGCGCGGCCTTGGCTACGAGGTTTACACGAATAAAGTCTTGCCGAGCGGGACGGAGTACCGCAGCGGCAGCGCGGATTTTTCGTGGGATCACGACAGCACGTTGCCGACCGACGCGCTGGGTACACTGAACGCGTTCAACTTCTACCAGAGCGAGTTGCCGCGCGAGGTCAGCGACAATTTGCAGGCCTATTTCGGGACGATCATCTGCGCGTCGGAGCCGATCTTGATCCGGGAGCTCGTGAAGTTCTACCGGGGTCGGATTCTGATCCGCCTGTTCGGGAACGAACACCCCAAGAAATATGCCGATCTGTACGACCACTACGCCGACGGGTGGATGTGGCGGAAGCTTTGGCAGATTCAGAAGCGGGTCTGGGTCGCGGCACTTTACGAGCCGATCGCACCGTGGGAACCTCCGCTGCTGGCGAATCGCGCCGCCGTGCTGCCGGTCGCTTTGCCCGAGCGGACGCTTCGCGCGGGCGACCGTTGGATCGGCCGGGATGCCAAAATCTTATTCTTCTGCCCGAGCATTAAAACCGCCCCGGAATACTACGGGAAGATCTACGCCCGCTTCCTCGAACACTTCGGCGATCTGCCCCACGTCATCGGCGGCTCGCAGTCGATGCCCGTGAAAGATGCCAACGTCACGGGGTACCTCACCGAAGACCGGTTCGACGACTTGCTCGTGCATCTCCGCGTGATGTACTACCACAGCCGCGAACCGAGGCATATCCACTACCACCCGCTCGAAGCCATCGCCATGGGCATGCCCGTGGTCTATATGCGCGGCGGCTTGATGGAGCACTTCGACCAAGGCGACCGGGCCGGGGCCTGCGCGACCGATGGCGAAGCGCGCGAGAAACTCCTCCGGATTCTCGACGGGGACGCCGGGTTGATCGCTTCGATTCGAGCCGGACAGAAGTCGATCCTCGCATACTTTCTGCCGGGGTTCAACACCTCGGAATGGCGGCGCGTCTTCCACGATGGAATCATGAATGCTTCGTGTAGCCTCGACCTGCCGAGTTGCAAACCGGGTGTACCGCTCGATATTCGCTCAGCCGAGCCGCTCCGCGGCGATTCGGTTCAAGAGATCCTCGAAGTGGAGACGTTCTCATTCCGTCTCGCGGAACACCGGAGCGAACGGGACGAGCTCGCCGACCCTATTCCTTCGACACCGCGAACCCGCCGGCAACGCCTCCGCGATGCGATCCCGAAGCCGCTGCAACCGCCCGCGAAAGCCGTTGTCCGCACGCTGCGCTACCTCAAGCGTGGATTTCGCACGCCCGACCCGGCGGGGGGAAAATCGACGGATCCGGTCGTGCTGACGGCCCGGCAACTCGACCGCCACTATCTGACCGAACCGCCGCCGGCGCCCGATCTGGACGGGCACCATCTGTTCGATGATCTGCGGTTGACGCTGCCCCAAGTCCGCCGGGCGCTGGGCGACGGATGGAAGTTCATTCTCGACCCTTCCGGAATTCTCGATGCGAACGCAAAGATCGAAGGATTGCCGCGCGAGAGTTGGATCGTAGGGTTTACCCACATCGCTTGGGAGACCGAAGACATCTGGGGGCCGTTCACGCAATCCGCCTGCCGCGAGGCGATGATTTGGTGCCGGCTCGCGCAGCACGCCATCTTCGCGAACGAACGAGACCGCGCGTTAGCCGCACACCGCTACGGCCTGGATCCGGATCGGACTTCGGTGCTGCCGGCGCTCGCACTGACGGGCGGGATCGCCACCGACGGCTTGCCCGCGACCGCGCGAATCGACTCGCGATTCGGTCTGCCTCCGACCTTTATGCTGGGGTACTATTCCACCTATACAAACGCCAATTCGTGGGCCTTGGTCGATGCGCTGCGGATCCTGCTCCGCCGGGGAGTCGAATTGCCGCCGCTCGTACTGACCGAGTCGATCAAGCGGCGCGACTGCGGCTTGACGAACGGCCGCAAGAGCCACCGCGTCTGGGAAGAACTCTCCGTGGTGCTGTTGTCGCTCGGCTTGGTCGAAGGATCGAATCTATTCCTTCTCCCGGCGTTGCGGGAAGCCCGGCGCCATTCTCTTGAAGTGCGGGCTAGGCTTTCGGTGATCGTGCCGCGCTGGGGGGCGCACGCGGTGCGGGATGTCGCCCGCGCGGCCTTGGCCCGAGTGCCGGTTATCGCCTCGTCGATCTTGCCGATTGCGGAAGCGTTCGGAACCTCCGGAGACAACTTGCTCCTCGTCGATCCCGACGACGCCGTGGGTTTGGCCAACTCGATTCAACGCACGCTGCTATTGCCGGATGAGGCCGGAGAGCGTACCGAACGAGCCTTAGTCAAGGCGCTAGCACTGAATGCACCCGAGTCTCTCGCCGCCAAAGGGAAGCTGTTCGCGGCCGTGATGGCTCGGGCGGTGCGGTAAACGCAGACATGTCGTGCGCAGGGGCGGCGTCCCGTGGCGAGACGCCGGTGCCCTTGTCTGCGATCAGCCGGCTACGGACGTTTCCGTCGCTGGGGCGGCATCGACCGAAGACGACGCCGTCGGAACGGTCGCCGGTGCTTCGTTCAACTTGGCTTTCAATACTTTCGTCAGTTCGTCGAAATCGACATCGCCCGATTCCACAATTGCCCGCGCCGCTTTCAACGCTTCTTCGAATGGCTTTTTCAGTGGGCGCACTTCGAACCACTCCGTCACGATCGCGGCGCGTTTGCCGTATTTATCGCCGTGCCGGAAGAGCTGCCCGCCGGCGACGAACGCGTCCAAGCCCGAAGCGAAGGCGTCTTTCTCGGCGTCGCTCGCACCCGATTTCGGCTGGCCCAAGGCCTTCGGAGCGACCGGCTTGTCGCCGAGTTCGGCCACCTTCCGGTTCAGCGTTTCGCCGACCAGGTTCACTTTCAATTGCAGGGCGTGCTCGGCTTGGGCCGTCTTGCGGGCCGCTTTCGCGTCGACGGTCGCCGCTTTGGCTTGGGCCTTTTCGTCGAGCTTGGCCGACTTGGCCCGAGCCTTCTCTTCGACTTTGGCCTCGATCACGCGGGCCTTCTCCGCGAGGAGTTCGGCCTTCGTCACGTGGGCTTTGTGCCAATACGCCGGTGCCCCGCCCGGCTTCTTGTGCGGGTGTACGAACGCCCGGCCTTCGGCAATCGCCGCGTCGATCGCCGCGAGGATCGCGTCGTCGCCGACTTTGCTTTTGCCGGACAGCGGCACGCCGGCGGCTTTGAGCGCTTTCTTGATGCCTCCGTACGGCAACGGCTTGGCGGCTTGGCTCAGGACTTCCGCAATGTGCGAATCCAGCGGTTTGGCGACAGGTGCCATCGGCTCGGTTTCGGCCGTCGTCGGTTCCATTTCGAAGGTGTCCTTTCCGGGTGATAAAAAACTAAGATACGAGTTGACCTCCGATCAACAACACGGCGAGTGGCCCGATCACTCGTCCGAGGCGGCTCGCGTCAGGCGGTCGCGCAGGGCGCGCCAGTCCTCGGTGTCCGGCGGCAGCAGCGCGATGATGCGGTCGAATCCGGCGGCGTCCAATTCGTGCAAGTCGGCGTAGAGCCGAGCGGCAGCGGCCTTTGGCGAATCCTCGCAAACGTATCGGGCGACCCGAAGCCCTGCGGTTTGGTAAAGCTTCGCGAGGAAATCGACATCGGCCGGGGTCGCGGCACATTCGAGCGCGGTTTTCGGGGAGTAGTGTTTCGCAGACATTCCCGGCGAGGGTGCCGCTGAATCGGAACTGGTCGCGCTGGCCACTTCCACGGTGCCGATCACCGATTCCAATTCCGCGATGCCGATCAACCCCGGCCGCAGCAGCAGCACGCCGACGGCGGTGATTTCGACCACCGTCGATTCCAATCCGCCGGGGCAGGGGCCGTCGTCCAACAGAATGTCGAACTTCCCGTTGAGACTCTTGCGGACGTGGTCCGCGGTCGTCGGGGAAAGTTCGCCGGAGCGGTTGGCGCTCGGCGCCGCGATGGGCACCCCGGCCGCATTCAATAAGGCCAACGCCACCGGGTGATTCGGACAGCGCAGCGCGACCGTCGGCCCGTGGCCGGTGACGATGTCCGGCACTAACGCCGACTTACGGACGACGATGGTGAGCGGACCCGGCCAGAAGCGCTCGGCCAATTCGCGGGCCAGGATCGGCCAAGATTCGACGAGCGGCGGTATTTGGTCCGCGTGCGCAACATGTATAATCAGGGGGTTTGTGGCCGGTCGCCCTTTCGCGGCGAAGATCCGCGCCACGGCGACCGGATCGAGTGCATGGGCCCCCAAACCGTAAACGGTCTCGGTGGGGAACGCCACCAAACCACCCGCGAGAATGCTCGCCGCAGCAAGCTCGATTTCGGTCGTTTCTATCGGCATCTCGGATCCTTCATCATCCGGCCGATGTTCACTCGCACGGCCGTATGGTACAACATACAGGGGTCGAAGCATGACAACCCGAACCGCACCCGCGCCGCTCCCCGGCGCGAATCGAAAGACACCGCCCATGGCCGACCGGAGCCGCGCCGTCCCCCCTCTCACGCCGGATCAACGCCGCATCGCCGCGGAAAACTTCGAGCGCGCCCGCCAAGTACTCCAGACCGGCAATTTCGATTACGGCATTCAACTGCTGTTGCTCTGTTGCAAACTCGATCCGGCGAACTTCCCGTTCCGCCAAGCCTTGCGCAAAGCCCAAAAAGAAAAATACGGCAACAACCTCCGCGGTAGCCGGTTCGCCTTCTTCTCGACGCCCCGATTCAAGGCGAAGGTGAAAACGTCGAAGGCCCAAGGCGACTACGTGAAGGTGCTCGAACACGCGGAATCCGTGTTCAGCCGGAACCCGTGGGACATGGGCACCTCGATGGACATGGCCGAGGCCTTCGACGCCCTCGGACTGCTCGATCTCGCCGTCTACACGCTCGACCAAAGCCGGCAGAAGTACCCCGACGACGCCACGCTGAACCGGGCGCTCGCGCGGCTATTCGAGAAGCGCGGCGATTTCACCAAAGCCATCAGCCTCTGGCAGCTCGTGCAGCAGGCCAATCCGAAAGACGTCGAAGCGGCCCACAAGGCGAAAGATTTAGCCGCGTCGGAAACGATCGCTCGCGGCGGCTATCAAGAGTCGATCTCGGGCACCAAAGATTCACCGGTCCTCGGTCGGATGGAAGAAGCCGCCATCGAGAAGCAGGATAAAGTCGGTCGTGAAGCATCGGTGTTGTTGAAGCGGATCGAAGCCGACCCGACCGGTCCGGAATTGTACGTGCAATTGTCGGGCGTTTACCGCCGGCAGGGGAACCTCGAGCGCGCTCGCGCCACATTGCTGCAGGGCCAAGGGCCGACGGGGAATCACTTCAAACTGCAAATGGAACTGCTCGAACTCGACCTGCAGCCACTGCGGGACAACCTCGATAAAGCCGAAGCGAAATTGCGGAAGCTGCAAGTCCGCCCCGCCAACGACGACACCGCCGACGAAGAGCCGACGCTCGAAGAGCTGACCAAACTGCGGGCCAAGATCCAGCGGGAAATCGTGGCCCGCGAAGCCGAATTGCTGAGGGCCAAAGCCGAGCGATTCCCCAACGAGATCGGTCACCGCCTCGACCTCGGCGTGCGTTTGCTCAAGCTCGACAAGCTCGACGAAGCCATCGAAGAATTGCAGAAAGCCCGCCGCGACGACCGCTTGAAGGGGAAAGCGTCGTTGTACTTGGGCCTGTGTTTCCGCAAGCGGAATAACTGGCGGCTGGCGCAGCGGAACTTCGAAGAAGCCCTGCCGCTGTTGACCTCGACGGCCGACGAATCGACCCGCAAAGAAGTGCTGTTTCAATTGGCGACCGGTTCCGCCGAGAACGGCGAACTGCCCCGCGCCATGGACTTGGGCCACGAACTGGCCAACATCGATTTCGCCTACAAAAACATCGGCAAGCTCTTGGACGAATGGCATACCCAGACGCAGCAAGCCTGACGGGCCGAATGCAAAACGCCCCGCTCGATGCGGGGCGTTTTTCGTTTCTCATCCGAACAGCAGCAGCACATTCCACGGCGGGGTTTTGTCGAACTCGCAGCCCATTTCGAAATGCTCGCCGGTATCGACGCAATTCCGGACGATCACCGTGACCCAGGGCGTCGTCTCCGGGGCGTGGCTGGCGCGGATCTGCATCGAACCGCCCGGGGCCATCCCCGCTTGCAGCGCCACCCTCAGGCCGCCTGTGGAACGATCCAGCACGTAGCCGGAGTTGGTACCGTTTTTGAACGCCGGCGATGCGGCCATGATTTTGACCGGGGTTCCTTCGCGCCGAACCGAAGTCCGCCGATCGGACAGCGACGACGGCTGCGTCACCCACGACGACGACTTCAAGCTGCTTTTCGCCAAGGCCGGTACACCGGATCGCTTCCGAGACCCGCGGAAGAGCAGGAACACGACCAGAGTCACCGCCAGCGCGACGAGCAGCGGCAGCGAAAAAGGCATGTTTTCCGGTGAAAACAGTTTCTGGATCATGGCGGTTCGATGGCCGGGCAAGATGGTAAAGTTTCTGCAGTGAGCTTAGAACACGCTTTGCGCACGAGGGGCCGATTGTTATCGAATTCGTGCGGAATCAAAAATCGACGCAGGGGAATCGGCATTCGCGCAGGAGCGAGTCTCCCGTGAAGAAGTGCTTCGCTTGGCGAGCCGGTTCGCGTGAGCGGCCGGAGTTTGCCTGCCGAGCCTCCGGCCCCTTACGCGAGCCGGCTCGCCGGTTCTGCTCTGTAGCCCGAAGGGGTTAAACAGCATAGTCCAGCATCGCACCCTTCGGGCGCACCCTGGGTTCACGACGGCCCCCACATCGACCCTGAAGGGGTCGGACAGGTCAAGGTTGTGCGACCCCTTCAGGGTGGAAGGCATTTGAATGGTTCCTGGGGCGTTGCCCCAGGCTACTCTGTGCCAGCCCTTCGGGCTGATGAGTATCACCCCGCGACACATATATCGTGGTCGGTTTGCCAATAAACGAACGATGGAAATCCCATTAGGAATTCCACCGTTTGCGAATGACTTCGTTGTGGAACGCGACGTGTTTCGTGCCAACAGTATGACCGGGAACTTTGGTCAGCTTCTCGATTGAAATGTCCCACAGTCCGAGATCGAGTTCCGCATGATGATTTGGACAGACGCAAATGATGTTTTCTTCGATGTCAAGCCCGGGTTCATCTGCACCTAGCGGATGGATGTGATGTGCCTCGGCGTACCGAGTTCCATCGGGCATAACGATAGTTGAACCGCAGAGCTGGCATTTGTGATTGTGCAATACCTTGACACGCCGAGCAACTTCCGTGTCTCGCAATATTCGATAAGTTGTCGTCTCTATGCGCGGAGGTGGTACATCAGTGGCAGTGGGTGTCGGCGGTGTTAAAGACCTTGTCCGACGAAGAACATCATCCATGGCCGTGACGGTAACAGCCTGACCTTCAATGAGCAATCGCACCATTGCCTTCCCTGGAAGCTTCGCCTTTGCTAAAGCCTCAGCGAGGTTTTTGGTGCCATCGATGCCAGAAAACTTTTGGCTGATGTACGGCTTATTACGATTTTGGTATAAGAACCAACCAAGGCCTTTGCATCCATCGATATCTAATTCGAGCCGAATTCGTGAATCTATAAGAAATGGAACCCGATCCCAATCCTTCCGCAGCACTACAATTTCGAGATCTTCTAGTAGGCTACCCTTGGGGTAGGTTCCCAGCGGTGTCACCTTGGCTTCCAATTCGACTGCCATGGCCGCGCTCGCTTGTGTATACAATCCGAAAGGACATCGCATGGGGCGGACATCAACCGCCCTATGTGATAACGCTATTCATCCTCTCACCCGCAGCCGCTGGTTTCGCCGCAGGTGTCGCATTTCGTACAGGCGCCGCTGCGCACTAAGGTGAAGTTGAAGCAGCGGTGGCACATGTCCCCTTCGTAGCCTTTTTGCTTCGCGATGCGGATTTTCTCGGCTTTGGTTTCCGGCATGGCGCCGAGGCCGGCCGGGGCGGTCGTCGTCTGGCGTTCGATCATCGGCAGAATCGGCGGCGTCATCGTCGCGGTCGCGGCGGGGGTCGCCGTGTACGACGGGCCGCCGGCGCGGAGGTGCGTCGAGCGCGGCGGCGCCAGCGAACCCCGGTCGTCCGGTTCCAGCACGCGCTCGGACACCGTCTCTTCGTCTTCGTAGGCCGGCTCGTCTTCGTTGCCGATGGCGTCCGAACGCAGGTCGTCCGGCAGCACGTGGGCGAGGTCGTGGCGGCCCAAGTAGGTGATCGCGAGTTCGCGGAAGATGTAGTCGATGATGCTCGTGCTCATCTTGATGTACGGGTTCCCCACCACGATCCCGTTCGGCTCGAAGCGCGTGAACAGGAAGGCGTCCACGTATTCGTCGAGCGGCACGCCGTGCTGGAGTCCTAGGCTCACAGCGATAGCGAAGCAGTTCGTCATGCTGCGGAAGGCGGCGCCTTCCTTGTGCATGTCGATGAAGATTTCGCCGAGCGAGCCGTCCTCGTATTCGCCGGTGCGGAGGTAAACCTTGTGGTTGCCGATGCGGGCCTTCTGCGTGTACCCGGCCCGGCGATCCGGTAACCGCCGGCGACGCGCGATGTAGCGATGGACGATGCGCTCGGTGATCCGCTGGGCCACCTGCTCGATGTCGTTGCGGACTTCGCTCGTTTCCGCCTTCGGTTCCTCGGTCGAGATCGCCGCGAGGAGCGCGGCTTCCGGCGAATCGGCCACGGAATTCAGCGGTTGACTGAGTTTCGAACCATCGCGGTAAAGGGCGTTGGCTTTGGTCATGAGCTGCCAGCTCAGCCAGTAAGCCCGCTTCACGTCGTCGATCGTCGCCTCATAGGGCATGTTGATCGTCTTCGAAATTGCCCCGCTGATGAACGGCTGAGCCGCCGCCATCATGCGGATGTGCGCCTCGGCACTCAAATATCGCTTGCCGGTCTTCCCGCACTTGTTGGCGCAATCGAACACGGCGTAGTGCTGCGGTTTCAGGTGCGGGGCGCCTTCGATCGTCATCGTGCCGCAGATGAAGGTGTTCGCCTCGGTGATCTGCTGCTTGCCGAAGCCGAGGTGGGCGAGCAGGTCGAA
>JBBRUN010000164.1:0-10102 GCA_038247765.1 Gemmatales bacterium
CTCGGTGCCCGATTCCACGTCGAGCCCCGCGAAGATCTTCACGATCACCGCATCGACGATTTGAATCTTCGGCGGGGTCGCCGGATCGGGCTTCGTCGCCGGCGTCCCAGTGCCGTTGGACGTGGGTTCGGTGCCGGTGCCGGTCGTCTCGCCCGGTTTCGCTCCGCCGCCGGTGCCATCGCCCCCTTGGCCATCGCCGCCGCTACCGCCGCGAAACATCAAGAGCGCCACGATGATCGCCACGATCAACCCGCAGGTATAGCGCATGACTTTGTGCAAGCCGTGCGGCGAATCGCGCTTCACGACCATCTTGTCGAAGCCATACCCGAGGAGCATCCCTAACAGGTAGCCCGCGAGGAAGCCGCCCGCCACAGCGAGGGCCCCCTTGACGAGCGCCGCGATGTTGGCTTCGGTAAAAAAATCGGTGAGGGATACGGCCAGCATCGGCTACTCCGCTTTCGTGGCCCAGGGGTTGTCGAACGTGTGTTCCTCGGTTTGGAACCACTGGCTGTACATCTTCAATTGCGGCTCGTCCGGGAAGCGCGTTTTCGTCCGCGGGTGCAGGATCAGAAAGTACGGTCGCTTCGATCCCGACTTTTGTTTGGCCCGGGCGATGAACAGATTCGCGCTCGCCTGATCTTTGATTTCGCGCCGCTCCGGCTTCGGCCCGTCCTGGCTGATGAAATACAGTTTACCCCGGCCGGCCTCGGTTTCGCTCCCGTCGATCTCCAAAACCCAGACGCTCGCCCGGTCGGCGATCCGCGACCGCTCCTCCATCAATTGCCGGATTTCCTCATCCCGCAGTTTCAGTTTGTCTTGGGCTTCGTCGAGCAATTTCTTCAGTTTCGCGGCGTCTTCGGGGTTGCTCGACTCGGCCGCGCCTTCGTCCGTCCGGCTGACGAACGGCAGCAGCAGGAACATGCAGAAGAGCAGGATGAGCACGTCGATTAACGGCACGAAGAACCGCGTCACGGAGCGCTTCGGGAGGTCGATCACGCGTCTTCCCCCGATTTATCGAGGGACGGTTTGAAGAGCGCCACGACCGGCGAGTCCGACAGCTTGCCGATGAGCATCCGCCCCGTGTTCACCATCCAACTCGGCAGGATGTTCATGAGCGCCATGAACAAGCCACTGCCGGTGGCGGTGATGGCGGGACCGTATTCCTTGATGATTTTGTCGGCCGTCGGCCGAGTATCGCCACCGAAGGACCCGAAGGTTTGCAGGATCGCGGCGACGGTACCGATGAGGCCCAGCAGCGGGAACCACTCGGCCGCAGAAGCGAGGTGCTTGAGCCAGTCGTCGCCCGATTTGTGGAAGTCGTGGGAACGTTCGTCCCACCGCATCGCTCGCCAGGCGAGGATCGTTTGGAAAAAGAAGAGGATGCCGCCGATGCCGAGGATAACCCAGTCGATGGCGGAGTCGCGGAGGCGGTTGAGGTACTCGCCGCGCGCCGCCTGGGGGATAGCGAAGAAGATCATCGCCGCCGCCGCGACCGGCACGGCGCAGAAGAGCAGGGGGAGCAAGTGGTGAATCCAGAGTCGCCGCACGCCGCTATCCTCCGGGGACGATCGGTCACTTCGCTTGCGTCAGCCACGGTGGCATCGCTTGGATTTTGCCTTCGCCGTTGACGCACGCGAGGGTCGTTGCGCCTTCGCAGCACAGGTCGCCGGCGGGTCCGAAGACTTCGTACTTGTGTTCCAACCGCACCGGGGAGGTCTTCACCACCGTGGTGCGGATCGTCAGGATGTCGTCGTAGTGCGCCGGCCGTTTGTATTTCACGTCGACCTTGGTGATCACCAGATAGTAGCCTTGGTCTTCGAGGTCGCGATAGTTCGTGCCGAGGCCGCGGAGTAAGTCGGTGCGGGCCTGCTCGAAGTAGACCAAGTAATTCGCATGGTGGAGCAAGCCCATGCGGTCGGTCTCCGCGTAGCGCACCCGGATTTGCGTTTCGCCCGACAGCATTTGCGGATCCTCAGCGGATGAAACCGATTCGGCGGAACGGCCAAAAGGTAAATACGGCCCGGCCGAGCATCAGCCGTTCCGGAACCAATCCCCAGCCGCGGCCATCGTGGCTCTGGGAGCTGTTGTCGCCGAAGCAGAGGAAGTGCCCCGGTTGTACGAAAAACGTTTCGGGTTGCAGAGTCTTGTGGCCGGGGGTGTGCGTGTAGAAGGTGTCTCGCCAGAGGACGATGTTGGCGAGCGTCACGCCGCCCCGCACTTCGATGGCGGCCGGTTCATCGATGTCGTTGACCTTCGACCAGCCTTCGCCGGTGCTGTCGTCTTTGTCGGGTTTCTCCGACAGTTCGTAGGGGTAATCGGATTGGCCACCGAAGTCGATGGCCTCGCCGTCCACCCAGACGCGCAATCGGCAATCGACGTTGGCGAACCGCAGCGCGTATGTTCCGGCTTTCGTCATCGGCGTCGGCCGCGTCGATAGTTCTTTACCGCCGGGGCCGGTGCGGATCAGCTTGACTTGGCCATCGGCGAAATGGGCTTGGTACCGGTTGGGCCCGCGGGCGAGATCGAGGATCACGGACGAGGCCGGATCGGCGATGGTGGCATTGCACTCCACGTGCAAATCGCCGACCCAGTTGTCGTTGGCGTCTTCGTTCGCCATACCGTCCGGCCCGCCAGTACCCTTGCTACCGGCGTTGTAGCCCATGAAATTCGTGATGCGCTGCGGTTTCGTGGCCTCGGTGAAATCCCTCATGCGCTGGCTGTTCTTCACGCGCAGGTGCTCGTACTTCAGGAATCCCCGGCCGTCGCCGGTGTGTGTGTAGATCTTCTGGCCCGCTTCGGCAGCGCCCCAGCCTTCGCCGCTGGTTTTCCAGCGTGGCGGTATTTTCGTCAGATCCTTCGCTTGAAAATCGTTGTGGTAGACGATGCGTCGCATGGCCAGCACTTGGTCGTCCGGCTTGCGGATCAACTCGAAGCCGGTGCCGTCCTCCGGGAACCCGAGCGCCTTCGACGAATCGAAGGCTTTGAGCGCCGTGTCCGCACACGTGTAGGTGTAGCGCTTATCCCAGAGATCTTTCGGGTCTTCCGGCAGTGGATGCAATTGCGAATCGGTCGGATAGGCCAGTGATTTGTGGACGAAAAGGTCGCCGTGGTAGATGGCGATAGTCTCGCCGCCGAAGCCGACGAGGCGCTTGATGTAGTTCTGTGCGACGTGATCGAGTTGCGGGTCTTTCGGGAATTTGAACACCACGACCGAACCGCGATGGTCGATCCGCATCGCTTTGTGAACCAGCACGCGGTCGCCTTCATCGGACTTCACCACTTTGCCGTCGCCCGAGGCGGCGTCGTTCGGTTTCAACCGGCCTTCGTGATCGCAGTTCGGGCAGTGGTAGCCGATAACCGGGTACCTGCGCACGTTGCCTTCGTTGTCCTTCCGGCCCTCTTCTTCCTCGCTGGCATTCACGGGGAAAGTGTACCCGCACTGATCGCACTGCACCGTCTTGTGGTAGCCGAAAAGCGTTTCGGCCATCGACCCCGTCGGGATGACGAACGCTTCGACGACGAACAGTTTCAAGATCAGCACGAGCACGACGACGAAGACGATGGTCTCGACGAGTTCGCGCGGGGAATCCTTGGGGGGCTTCTTGGCGGGCGTCGGGTTCGCGGCGGTGCTCATGCGGTCGGTCTCGGTCATCTCAGAAATCGGAATCGGTCCCAGTCGATCGTCTGGAAGCGCTGTTCTTTCCCGTTCACCACCATTCGGCTGATCCGCAGCGGCTGGTGAGCCAAGAATGGTTTACCAATAAAATCGGCTTCCGGCACGCCCGGCTTGCTCCAAGCGCGGCTGTCTTCCGAACTCGGGGAGTTGTCCCCCAGCATGAAATACTCTTTCTCGCCGAGCGCGAAGGCATCCGAAATCGCGTTTTCACCCTCGAAGCGATACTGCACATCCCGCGATAATTTCAGGTGGTGCAGCACCACCGATACTCCGCGGGCCTCGAGTTGGAGCGGCCGACTCGTTCCGCGACGCTCCGGGGGCAACCCGCTCTTCGCTTTCGCGGCGCCGATCTTGACAACGGCCACATCCAGCGGATTTCCCACCGGCTTGCCATTGACGATCACAAACGTCCGGCGATCCACGAAGGCCAATTCCAGATGGTATCGTTGGCCCGGCAACAACCGCAAGGTCGGTAGTTGCTGAGGCGGCGTCGCACCGTCGTGCGTGAGTGTCGATGCCGCGGAATCGCCGATGGCGAGGTCGAGCCGGACGGTATCGGAACCGTCGCCGAGGCGGATCGACAAAAGGCCCGAGCCTCCGAGGACTTCGATCTCGCACGCCGTCAGAAAATCGTGGACGGGCTTGGGCACGCCGCGGATGCCGTTGTAGCCGAGGTCGTCGCGGATGATGTCGTCGAGGCCCGTGTCGATGTTGCGATGGCGGTAACTCAGGCCGAGCACCGACTCCGGTGTGGCGCTCGCATCGAGAATCAAGCGCGTCTCTTGAACGACGGCCTCGATCGCGGTCGGCACCGATTGGTCAGCGACACCGGGCAGTTTCGGAGTCGCCATCGGTTCGATCACCCACCGATTCGTCCAGCCCATCGGCTGCGGTGGATAATCCATATCGAAGAATGGTATCGTCATTTCCCGGATCGCGTCGAGCGGCTTGCGGAGCAGTTCTCCGTTCGCGTAGACATCGCCGTCGAAGATGCGAATCGCTTCCCTTGGCAATCCGACGACGCGCTTCACGTACGGAATCTTCGAATCGTCCGGCGGGTGGAACACCGCGACTTCCCAACGCCGAGGCGGTCGAATCCGGAAGACGATTCGATCCACCAGCAACCGATCCCCCGAAATGTTGTCCGACATCGGCACGATGTCGATTTTCAAAAGGCCGCAGTTCGTGCAGTACGCGCTGTGCTGCGGGTTCGGTTGATCTTCGGTCGCCGGCGTGCCCACCACGATCGGGTAGCCGCAGCGCGGGCAGGGGTATTGGCGGTGGTTGCCGAAGATGGTCGGGGCCATGCTGCCAGTCGGCACGCCGTGCGGTTCGACGAACGTCGTCCGGACGACGAGGAACAGGCAGAATAGCAATATGATGATCTGGAAAAATCTGCGGAACATCCGTCCGAATGCCAGTTCGTCGGGAACGTCCGATACGAGTGTGGCGTCGGTCATGTGTCTCTTTTCGCGACCCGTGGATACGGCTATGCTACATAGTATTCAATGAAGCGAGGCCGCCCGATGCCCAGCCCGTTCCCCGGAATGGATCCGTTCCTCGAAGCCCACTGGGGCGATATGCACACGCGCTTGGCCGCTGCGATCAGCATCGAACTCCGCAATCAATTGCCCGATGGATTGAAGGCGCGACTTGAAACTTCGGTCGTTCTGGAGACTGAGGACACCGACCGGGTGCAGGAAGAGGGAGAGAACGTTAGCAACATTTTCTTCCCAGATGTAGGCATTTACCAACGCGAAGGGGCCGAACCCGCGTTCGCGGCCGAGTTGGCTGGGGTCGCAGTCGCCGGACCGCAGTTGGTCGCCCCGAGGCTCACGGCCCGGAAGCGGCACTCAGTCCAGATCCTCGATGGCAATAAAAAGCTCCGGTTGGTCACCGCGATCGAGATCATCAGTCTGGGCAATAAGGTCGGCGCTCGCAATCGCGAGGATTACCAAGACCGCGTCGACCGGATTCTCGATGCGGACGCGAGTTTGGTCGAAATCGACTTGATTCGCCGGGGGCAGCACGTCGTGCAGTCGCGCCCTCAGCCGGGCCAAGGCCACTACGCGGTCGCCGTGACGCGGGCTTGGAAATCCAATCGCATCGAATACTATCCCGCGCGATTCGATTTCCCGCTGCCGACGACCCGCATCCCGCTCCGCCGGAAAGATCCGGACGCGACACTCGAACTGCAGAAGTTGATCGCCCAAGCGTACTACGACGGCGATTACGGCGATACGGACTACACCCAACCGCTGAGACTGCCGTTCACCGAAGCCGAGAGTAATTGGCTCCAAGCGCAATTGAAGAAGCGCAACCGATAGACCCGACCCCGATTGCGAGACCGCCCGATGCCCAGCCCCTTCCCCGGAATGGATCCGTTCCTCGAAGCCCATTGGGGCGATGTGCACACGCGCCTGTCCGCGTCCATCAGCACGGCGCTGCGCAGTCAATTGCCTGCGGGTTTAGTCGCGCGGATCGAAGAGAGGGTTTTGTTGGAGATCGTCTACGAAGACGAAGAGGGGACTCTGCGCGAAAGCGTGTTTCCCGATGTCGGGGCTTTCGAATTGCCGAGTTCCGAGTACAGCCCGGAGGCGTCCGCGGCCTCGGTCGCCGTGGCGACGCCTCTGTTCATGGACACCAAGTACGTGTTACGTACGCAACGGACGGTGAACATTATCGAAACCAAAGGCATGCGCGTGATCACGGCGATCGAGTTGCTCAGCCCGAGGAATAAAATCGGCTCGCAGAACCGGGCGGCCTATCTCACGCGTCAAGAAATGCAGTTGGATGCCGGCGTCAGCTTGGTCGAAATCGATCTGATCCGCCAAGGGAAGCACGTCCTCTATTGCCCGCCGATCGGCAGAAGAGGCCATTACGCGATCAGTGTGGTTCGGAGCTGGAAACCGACGCGAGCCGAAGTCTATCCGGCCCGGTTCGACGCCCCGCTTCCGGTCATCAACGTTCCCCTCCGCGAACGGGACACGGATGCGATCCTCGACTTGCAACCGCTGTTGGAACGCGCGTACATCGACGGGGACTACCACGTGCTCGACTATGCGGAACCGTTGACGCCACCGTTCACTGTTGCCGAGAATCGTTGGTTGAGGTCGCGGCTCGAGAAACGCAAATGATTACTTCTCGTCGAGCAGCTTCTTCAACGCTCGCGTCATCGAATCTTTGTCGGCCGGTTCCGGAGCGGGAACTCGTTCGCCCCGGCGGTTGTAAATCAACGTCGACGGAGTGTAGCGGCAATCGTACTTGTCGAACCACTCGTCGAGTTTGTCGCGGTGGTCATTGAAGATCAAGTTGATCGTATCCGCCCCTTGTTGCTTCAAGAAGAGGAGCACGTCGTCTTTCTTTTTCAGTTCCTCCGGCCGCACGTCCAGCGAGATGCACACCAGGCCTTGGGGGCCCAACTCGCGGTGCAATTGCACGAATTCCGGGAACTTCTTCACGCACGGGGAACAGCCCAAGAACCAGACATCGACGAGCACGACTTTGCCTTGGTGCGCCGCGATCTCTTCTTCGTACTGGGCGGTGGAGATGCTTCGCAGCTCCACCGGTTTGGGCGTATCCGGGATCGGCGGCGGCGTGCAGCCGGCCGCGATGACGAGCCCCAGTGCCGCGACAACGAGAATCGCTCGGTGGATCATGCTTATTTCTCGGCGAGGAGTTTCTTGAGTAGCTTCGACACGTTGTCTTTGTCTTCGGTTTGCGGGGTCTTCACCCACTCCCCTTGGCGATTGAAGATCACATAGCTCGGGGTCGCCACGGCGTCGTATTTCTCTTGCCAATCCCCGAGCGCCTTTTCCGTGTCATCGACGATCAAGTTGATGGTGTCAGCCCCTTGTTCCTTCAGGAACTCGAGCACTTTGTCCTTCGTTTTCAATTCTTCGACGTAAACGTCTAAGCTGATGCAGACCAAGCCCTCGGCTTTCATCTCTCGGTGCAGCTCGACGAATTTCGGGAATCTTTTGACGCACGGGGCGCAGCCGCGGAACCAGATATCGATGAGGACGACTTTGCCCTTTTGCTTGGCGATTTCGTCGTTCAGTTCGGCGATCTTGACCGCACGGAGTTCAATCGGAATTGGTTTTGTCGCTTCGGTCGAAGGCGTCGGAGCCACCGAACGAGGCTCGGAACAGCCCGCTGAGATGGCGAGCACGAGAAAACCGGCTTGCATCCATCGCGACATCTTCGACCCCCGGTTCGGCCCGAACGCACTTCACAGCCCGGCGCACGCTCGTATTATACTACTGCGTACCCGATTCCTTACCGCTTCCCGCCGAGCGCCGACCCAATGCCGACGCCGACGTCGAATATTCGCAACTTCTGCATCATCGCCCACATCGACCACGGGAAGAGCACGCTCGCCGATCAATTCCTGCTGAAGACGGGGACGATCAGTGAGCGCGACATGCGCGCGCAAACCCTCGACAGCATGGATCTCGAGCGCGAGCGCGGCATCACCATCCGCATGCACCCCGTGACCTGCTACTACGAGCACAACGGCGAGAAGTACGAGCTCAACCTCATCGATACCCCCGGTCACGTCGACTTCAACTACGAGGTCTCTCGATCGTTGGCCGCCTGTGAAGGGGCCGTGCTTTTGGTCGACGCGTTCCAAGGGGTGCAGGCGCAAACCTGCGCCAACGCCTTTCTGGCGATGGACGCCAACCTGAAATTGATCCCGACGCTGAACAAGATCGACCTGCCGCACGCCCGGCCCGACTTCGTGATCGCCGAGATGGAAACGGCCGTGATGACCGTGCCCGAGGAGGTCATGAAGGTCAGCGCCAAGGCTGGACTCGGGATCGAAGAGTTGCTCGGTACGATCATCGACCGTGTGCCGCCCCCGGCCGGTGACCTCGCTGCGCCGACCAAGGCCCTCGTTTACAACAGCCACTTCGACAGCTACAAGGGCGTCGTGGCGTACGTCCGCATCATGGACGGCGAAATCAAACCGGGCATGCGCATCAAGATGATGCGGGCCAACCGCGAGTACGTCGTCACCGAAGTCGGCCAGTTCCGCCCTGGCCAAGAGAAGTGCAGCACGCTCGGCGCGGGCCAAGCCGGGTACTTCATGGCGAACGTGAAGACCATCGGCGACGTCAACATCGGCGACACCGTGACCGACGCCTTCAACCCCGCGGCCGAACCGCTGCCGGGGTACAAAGAACCGAAGCCGATGGTTTACTCGGGGCTGTACCCCGTCAACAACAACGACTTCGAAGATCTCCGCGAAGCCCTCGGCAAACTCAAACTCAACGACAGCTCATTCACCTATGTGCCCGAAGTGTCGGACGGCCTCGGCTTCGGCTTCCGCTGCGGCTTCCTCGGCATGCTTCACCGCGAGATCATCCAGCAGCGGCTGGAGCGCGACAGCGAATTGAACCTGATCCAGACGGCGCCGAACGTGACGTTCGAAATCGAGAAAACCAACGGCGAGATCATCCAAGTCTACGGGCCGCAGGACGTACCCGACGGCGGCGGGATCAAAGAATTCCGGGAGCCGATTTGCAAAATCAGCTTCCTGATCCCCGCGGGCAACATCGGCGACATCATGGGCATGTGTACCGAGCGCCGCGGTACGTACCTCCGCACCGATTACCTCAGCCAGCAGCGCGTCATCATCGTCTACGAGATGCCGCTCGGGGAAGTGATTTACGACCTCTACGACAAGTTGAAGTCGGTCACCCACGGCTACGGCACGATGGATTACGAAGTCACCGGCTATCGCCCGGCCGACCTCATCCGGCTGGACATCCTCGTGCACGGGCAGAAGGTCGATGCCCTCAGCATCGTCGTGCACCGCAACGTCGCCGATCGCCGCGGACGCATGGTGCTGTCGAAACTGCGCAAAGAAATCTCCCGGCACATGTTCGAGGTGGCGTTGCAGGCGGCCATCGGCGGCAAGATCATTGCGCGGGAAACCATCGCCGCGATGCGGAAGAACGTGACGGCCAAGTGCTACGGCGGCGACATCAGCCGCAAGCGCAAGCTCTGGGACAAGCAGGCCGAGGGGAAGAAGCGGATGAAAGCGATCGGCCAAGTCGAGGTGCCGCAGGAGGCCTTCCTCGCGGTCTTGGAAGACGATTGATTCGAACAAACTATGCCGACGCACATCCTGACTCCCAGATTCACCGAAGATTCCCAACTCGGCTGGCGAGTGGAACGGCTGACAACTTGGCGCGTGCCTGCGTCGAGATGTCGAGTCAAGTCCGACGTTACAGTGGGGTGCGCCGACGGATTCTGGCGGAGGATGTCCGATGTCGCTTTCAGCTTTCAGTCATTCTGCATACCCCCCTCGCTGAAAGCTGCGAAAGCTGCGAAAGCTGCGAAAGCTAAAGGGAATTCTCGGTATTCCTAATTTGGCAACGACTTCGCATCCGCCAGCGGGTCATTTGGACCGCAAGAATC
>JBBRUN010000165.1:0-10058 GCA_038247765.1 Gemmatales bacterium
AGCTTGGCCTTCGTGGTGGCCTTCAAGAATTGTCTCGCCTTCGATTGCGGAATGCTCAGCGTGAAGCTGGCTCGCAAGAAGGCTTCGAGTTCTTCAGCGGTGATCTTGCCTGCAGAGTTTTTAGCGCGGAGCTCGGAGATTCGGGCGAGTTCCTCTTCGGCAAATCCCGAGCTTGAGAATCCCTTTCGCCAGTGGCGCTGTGAGATTCTGTCGCTCCCACAGTTTCAAAAAGAAATCGGTTTCGGACTTGGGCCGCGCCTTCGCTACCACGGTGAACTCCTCGGGGTGATCCGATTCAATGTACACCGAAATCCGGCCCGGCCTCTTCTCGACAGCCTCCCCGCCGCGCCGTAAACTCTCGCCATGAGCACACCTGCCCCCATGGCCGAACGGGCCGCCGAGTTCCGCAAACGCTTCGCCGACCTCGAAGCCGAAATCGGCCAGGTCATCGTCGGCCAACCGGAGATCGTCCGCGGCGTGCTCACCGGCCTCTTCGTCGGCGGCAACGTCCTGCTCGAAGGCGTCCCCGGCCTCGGCAAGACGCTCATCGTCCGCACGCTATCGCAGGTGCTCGACCTCAAATTCACGCGCATCCAATTCACGCCCGACCTGATGCCATCGGACATCGTCGGCACCGACATCATTTTGGAAACGCCCGAAGGCCGGCGCGAACGCCGCTTCCAAAGCGGGCCGCTGTTCAGCCAGATCGTGCTCGCCGACGAAATCAACCGGGCCATCCCGAAGACGCAATCGGCCATGCTCGAAGCGATGCAGGAAGGGACCGTCAGCGTCGGCGGCACGACGCACCAATTGCCGAAGCCGTTCTTCGTGCTCGCCACGCAGAACCCCATCGAACAGGAGGGCACGTACCCGCTGCCCGAAGCGCAGCTCGACCGCTTCTTGTTCAAGCTGCTGGTGCCCTTCACGACGCGGGACGAGTTGAAGTTGATCATCGACCGCACGACGCAGAACGTGAAATTGCACGCCCGCAAGGTGATGGATGCGAGCGAAATCGGCCAGTGGATGGAGCTCGTCCGCGAGGTGCTGGTGGCGACCGCCGTGCAGGATTACGCCATCCGCCTGCTGTTGGCGACGCATCCGAATTCGGAGTTCGCCACGGCCGACACGAATCGGTTCCTGCGGGCGGGCGGCTCGCCGCGGGGCGCCCAAGCTTTGATTCTGACGGCGAAAGTCCGGGCGCTCTTGGATGGTCGTTTCAACGTGAGCTTCGAAGACATCCGCAAAGTCTTCTTCCCCGCCATGCGCCACCGGGTGCTGTTGAACTTCGAAGCCCAAGCGGAGAACGTGTCGAGCGACAGCGTGCTGGCAGCGATCTTGAACGAAGTGAAGGACAAGGACGGGAAGTAGTGAGATTTCGTGTGCGGCGGATTGCCGATGCCGATAGACGGTCGTGACGCATCGTCGATCTGGTCGGCGTGCGCCACTTCAACTTGTACCTCGATTTGCTGGAGATGATCGGCCACGGCGACCCGACACTGGGCGCTTCACCCCCGCCGATGTACGCGGCGTCGTGCCGGCGGGTGCGGCGGGGGAAGCAAACGCTTCTGGAAGCGTGGTCGCACGGGCTGGCGTTCGGTCGAGCGCTGCCCACGCTGCCGCATTGGCTCGCGCCGGACAAGGTTGTGCCGCTGGATCTCGAAGCGAGTTACGAGCGGGCATGCGGCGATCTCTGGATTGCCTGAGTCAACCCGCTTCGAGCGATTGCCGGAAGAACTCCCAGATCACCTCGTTGGCGTTGAGCAAATCCGAGGGCGTCCCGCCGATACGCGGGTTCAACAAACCTTTGCCGCCGGGCCAGTGGTGGCCGAGGTCGGCGACGGTGATGCTGCGAAATGCCGGGCCGAAGTCTTCGGTGCGAATTCCGGCCGATTCCGAGATCACCTCGGACGTCGGTCCATAGCCCAATGCCTTCGCCCACTTCTTCAAGCTGTGGCCGATTCCCCGTCGCTGCACCGGTTGCGTGAACCACGGCAGATTCACCAAGCCGTCCGTCATCGGAATCAGCGGATCGCGGTCGCCGATGAGGAAGAGCGTCGGAATCGCCCGCGTCGGCATGGGATCGTCGATCCAGCAATGCCCGGCGACGGGGGCGACCGCCCGGATCAATTCCGTGCGCTCGGCGGCGATGCGGAAGGCCATGCCGGCGCCGTTGGAGAAGCCCGTCAGGAAGACACGCTCCGCACCGGTTCGCGCGGATGCATCGCGGATGACGGCTTCCAAGAATTCCACGTCGTTGTGTTCGGTGTGCAGTTTGTCGCCCGGTCGGGTGCTGCCATCGTTCCAGCGCTGCGGGTTGCTGAGGAATTTGGCGGGCCGGTCGGGATTCACCGCCAAGCCTTCGGGGAAGGCGACCGCAAATCCGTGGACCGCGGCAAAGTCGGCGAGACCGGTTTCTTCGATGGCCAACAAACCGGAGCCGCCGGTGCCGTGCAGCACCAGGACGAGCGGCACTGGCAACGGCGGCTCCGGCGGCATCGGCCGCGCAAGCCAATAGCGCCGGGTACCTAGCGGAATAGCTTGCGGTGCACCCATGCCCTGCAATATACCGCACGGCCCAACCCCTGCCAGCGCTCGCCTGTATGATGATCCCGTGTTCCCTTCCGCCGACCAAATCCGGGACGACCTGCGCGGCGAGTTCCGCGGGGCGATGCTTTTCGACTCGCCGTCGCGCGCGCTGTACGCCACCGACGCCAGCCCGTTCCAAATCGCCCCGCACGGTATCATGATTCCCGCCGGTGCCGACGATCTCGCCGCCCTGTTGAAGTACACCCACGCCAACAACCTGCCGGTGATGGCGCGCGGCGCGGGCACCGGCCTCGCCGGCGAATCGCTCGGGCCGGGGTTGATGATCGACCTCGCCCGGAATTTCCAAGCCGTCGGCGAACTCGCCGACAACCGCATCCGCGTCGGTGTCGGAGTCACGCTCGCCCGGTTGAATGCGGCCCTCGGTAAAGTCGGCCGGCGCATCGGCCCCGATCCCGCGAGCGCGGCCAGCGCCACCGTCGGCGGCATGATCGCCACGAACGCCAGCGGTTCGAATGCGTCCGTCCACGGTTACTTCCGCGAGGCGGTGCATTCGCTGAAGGTTTTGTGGGACGACGGCTCACCCGCCGAGCTCGGTCCGGGCCGCGTGATCTCGGACGAACTCCGGACCACCGAAATCCGCTCGCAAACTTCGGCGCTGCTCTCGGCCCATCAAGAACTGATCCAAGTGAAACGCCCTCAGACGGGGTTCGACCGCGCCGGATACGTACTGCACGACGTCACCACGGCGGCGGGCTTGCACCTCAAACGACTGCTGATCGGCTCCGAGGGGACGTTGGCCATCACGACCGAAGCCGAGTTGAAGACGATCCCGCTCGCCGGCGGTACGGCTTTCGGCGTCCTCGCCTTCGAGACGTTGAACGAAGCCCTCCGTGCCGGGCTGTCGCTGCGCTCGACCGAAGGCGTCGTCTCGTGCGATGTCCTCGATCAGCGCTGGCTATCGCTGTCGCGCGCGGCCGTTACCCGCACCGGGATTGCGGTGCCGCTCAACGCGGCCGCCCTCGCCATGATCGGAGTCGAAGCGGGGTCGATCGCGTTGGCCCGAGTGCAGTTGGACGCGGCGATTCACCGAATCCAGCAGACCGTCTCTGTCGAAGCCTTGATCGACTCGACGGCTCCTCCGGAAGCAGTCGCACGCTTCCGTGCCGCGGCGCTCTCCGGCATTTACGCCGGCGCCGGCCCGGCCCGGCCCTTGGCGTTTCTCGAAGACACCGCCGTGCCCGCCGAGAGCTTGCTGCGGTACGTCTCCGGGGTCGCGGAACTGCTGCGCCGGCAGGACGTCACCGGCGTCTTTTCGATCCAACCGCTCGCGGGGCAAGTGCACGCCCGGCCGATCCTCGACCCCGATTCCCCCGCCGACCGCCAGAAAATGTGGGCGCTCGCCGACAGCGTCTTCCACCTCGCCATCGGCCTCGGCGGCACCATCAGCACCCGCCACGGCGTCGGCTTGGCCCGCACACCGTGGATCGCCAAACAGTCCGGCGATCTCGTGCCGGTCTTCGCCGAGTTGAAGCGCATCTTCGACCCGAAGAATTTGCTGAATCCGGGCAAGATCACCGGCGCGGATCCGAGTCGCGCCGCTTGGCCCTTGCGCGAACCGGCGCCGGTTCGACAACCGCTGTTGCTCTGGCAACCCGCGACGGCGGAACGGGAAGCGGGGCGCTGCCACGGCTGCGGAGACTGCCGGACGGACGCGGCCCCGGTGCGGATGTGCCCGACCTTCCACGCCACCGGCCGCGAATCTGCCAGCCCGAGGGCCAAGGCGAACTTATTCCGCGGTGAGCTATCGACGGTCGAAGCGCGGGCCGTCGCCGAGACCTGCGTGAACTGCAAGATGTGCCGGAGCGAGTGCCCGAGCCAGGTGAACATCCCGAAGTTGGCGCTCGAAGCGAAAGCCGCGTACTACGCCGAGCACGGCCTCGACCGCGACGAATGGATCCTCGCCCGCATCGAAGCGCTCATGACGCTCGGCGGCAACTTCGCCTTCACCACCAACCGCATCCTCGGCAACTCCGCCGCCCGCTGGGCCATCGAAAAGCTATTTGGCCTCAGCCGCAAACGGACGCTGCCGAAGTTCACGCACCGCACGTTCCTGCGCCGGGCCAAGACCTACGGATGGAGCCGCCGGCCGAACGCCGATTCGGACAAACCGAAGATCGCTTACTTCGTCGATACCTTCGCCAACCACAACGATCCGCTCATCGGCGAGGCGGCCGTCGCCGTGCTCCAACATCACGGCTTCGATGTCTACGTCCCGCCCCGCCAGCGCGGCAGCGGCGTCGCGGCCCTCGTGCAAGGGGACGTCGAAACCGCCCGCGAGATCGCTTCGTCGAACATCCGCCTGCTCGTCGATTTGGCCCGCTCCGGTTATACGATTCTCTGCTCCGAACCGACGGCCGCGCTCACGCTGGCGCAAGATTACCTCGACCTCTTCGACGATGTCGATACCCGCTTGGTCGCCGCCCACACGGTCGAACTGACTTCATTTCTGTGGCAACTCCACGAAGCCGGGAGCCTGCGGACCGATTTCCCCCACCGCCTCGATTTGCAACTCGGGCACCATGTGCCGTGCCACGTCAAAGCCCTCGGGGGCGAGGCGGCCGGGCCGAAACTTCTCGGGCTGATCCCCGGTTTGGAAGTCTTCACCATCGACGCCGGATGCTCCGGAATGGCCGGCACCTACGGATTGCAAGCCTCGAATTACGCCGATTCGATGAAAGCCGGCCGTTCGATGTTCGAAGAATTGAAGCGTCCGCGCGTGCTCTTCGGCAGCACCGAGTGCGGCGCCTGCCGGATGCAGATGCAAGAAGGGAGCCGCAAACGGGCGCTGCACCCGATTCAGTATTTGGCGCTGGCCTACGGCTTGTTGCCCGAAGTCTGGGCGAAGTTGCGGAGGCCGTTGACGCGGCTGGCGACCGAGTAAAATGCAATGGGAATCGAGTTAAGCGAGAACACCCACACCCTCGCGTTAACTCGTTTCCAAACGCTTAACTCGAGGTCAGTCGTTTAACAGACTAGCCCCGGCAACGACTTGCGTCGACAACAATTGTAGAAACGAGCACTGTCCTGCGTGCCGAATGCGCTTAGAATACCCGTTGGCCGAGAGGTAACCATGATCGGTGCAGTCGGAGCGAGCCAAGAGCACATCACGAAGACGCCCGGCGTCTGCGGGGGCAAGGCTTGCATCGCGGGCTCGCGCATCCGGGTGATGGACATCGTCGTCTGGCACGAGCATCAGAAGCAAACCCCGGACGAAATCGTCGAGTCGTTCCCGCAGTTGACGCACGCCGAGATCCACGCGGCGATGGCGTACTACTTCGACAACCGCGAGGAAATCGACGCGCACTTCGAGGAATCCCGCCTCATGGATGAGTACGGGAAAACGCAACCGTCGCTGCTGAAAGAAGCATCGGCCAAGCGTGCCGCAGCCAAGAGCGGGGTATGAAATGCTCAGAGTCCCGTAACGTGTTTACGAACGATGTGGACTATCTCGCGTTGCATGCTCATGGCCAATTGCGCGCGGGTATCGTCCGAAGCAAAGAGCAAAAGTATACAATAGGTGAGATGATCGATTTGCTGGAACTCTTGGCCTTCATGTACCAGCCGGACGATTTCGCGAATCGGCTGGAGTATCTTTAAAGAGTGCGCAGCTACACATTCCGGCTCAGCCATGTGATCCAAAACTCGTCGTCGCCGATGAATTCGCAATCTGCGGCCGGTACCGAGCGCTGAATCCCATCGGCACCGACTAAATGGAGACTCCTCCCATATGATGCGACATGCTGCGAATGGACGACGGTGCCACTTCCGTAGTTTACCAAACTCTTCATCGCCGGGATCAGCCCCTGTCCCATTCCGACATGCCCGAGATCGACGGAGAGTTGCAGATTCAATTCGCCAAATGAACGCCGCGCTCGCTCGCTGAACAATTCCCCGCACAATAGCACGCCGACCCGTTTACCCGCGATCTCGACGACGCGTCCCTTGCCGGGCACATCGTCATCTGCGACTTCTTCAGCGTTGGCATTCGTATCGCTCGTCTGTTTCCACGGATCCGATGAAACTTGTCCGCACACGGCACCGTAATACGGGAGCTTGGCGATGGTCTGTCCTTTCGACTTGGCGTCCGCGTGCAAATCGACACCCAAAGCTAACGTCGTTTCTGATTCCAAGGCCAGGGACGCCGCATCCAGAACAATCCGGCGCAGCTCGCTCTCGTCAGTGGCTGTGAAATAGCCTCCCGGCAGAACCACGAGCTCGGCACTCTGATCCTTGGCCACCTTCAACAAGTCCGTCAAGGCTTGCCACCGAACGTCGTTGTGGGTGATTTCTCGAAAGCCGATGCTCGATACGAGCGTTTGCAGGTACTTCACGATCCGACTCCTGAAAAGGTTGATCTTACCACAGGCAATGCTCGTTCTCCCACACTTACTTTCCGTTACAAAAAACGGCCCGAATTTCCGGGTTCACCTCCCCCGTTCCACCAGCGCAAACCACCCCCAGTTCCGTACAATGACACATCAGTGTCACTCCGGAAAACAGGGCCGCGCGCATGAGCACCGAGACGATCCTCCCACCGCAGGGCGAGTACACCGAAGACAACATGAAGACCCTGAAGGATGCCGCGCACATCCGTCAGAACCCCGGCATGTACGTCGGTAACACCGCGGCCTCCGGACTGCACCACCTCGTCTACGAAATCGTTTACAACTCCGTCGATGAAGCCCTCGCCGGCTATTGCAAGAACATCCAAGTCGTGCTCCACGCCGACGGTTCGTGCTCGGTCTCCGACGACGGCCGCGGCATCCCCGTCGGCGTCAAAGCCGACTCGGGTAAGTCGACCCTCGAAGACGCCCTCACCATCGCCGGCACCTCGGGCAAGTTCGACAACAGCGCCTACCGCGTCAGCGCCGGCCTCCACGGCATGGGCGCCAAGGCGATGAACGCGCTGTCCGAATGGTGCGAAGCCGAGGTGCGCCGCGACGGCCGCGTTTGGCAGATGGAATTCGAGCGCGGCTACGCCATCAGCGCCTTGAAGAACCTCGGGCCGGCTCCCGCGGGCGTCTCGGGCACCACCATCAGCTTCAAACCCGACCCCGAAATCTTCGGCGACATCACCTTCAACTACGACACCCTCCTCGACCGCCTGCGCGAGATCGCCTACCTCAACAAAGGCCTGCGCATCGGCATCGTGGACGAACTCCAAGCCCGCAACGAAAGCTTCTTCTCGCAGGGCGGCATCGCCGAGTATGTGACGTTCCTCAACGAAGGCGAGACCGTCTATCACGCGCCGATTTACTTCAACAAGACCGTCAACAACATCCAAGTCGAAATCTCGCTGCAATACTGCAACCGCGACGACAAAATCGAACGCTGCTACTGCAACAACGCCTTCAACAGCGACGGCGGCACGCACCTGTCGGGGTACCGCGCCGGGCTCACGCGCAGCCTCACGGCTTACGGTAAGAAAGAGAACATCTACAAGGAAGGCCTCGAACTGAAGGGCGAAGATTTCCGCTTCGGCCTGACGGTGATCGTCAGCATCGGCCACCCCGACCCGCTCTTCGAATCGCAGACCAAGGTGAAGCTCAACAACCCGGAAGTCGAAGGCGTCGTCGCCAGCGTCTTGTACGAAGCGCTGAATGAATACCTCGAGAAGAACCCGAAGGAAGGCACGCTGATCTGCCGGCGCGTCAACCTCGCCGCCGAGGCCCGCATCGCCGCGAAGAACGCCCGCGATGCCATCACCAAGCGCAAAAACATCCTCGGCGGCGGCGGACTGCCGGGCAAGCTCATGGACTGCACAACCCGCGACCGCGAGAAGAGCGAACTCTTCCTAGTCGAAGGGGACTCCGCCGGCGGCTCGGCCGAGTCGGGCCGGGATCGCATGTACCAAGCCGTGCTGCCGCTGCGGGGTAAAGTGCTGAACGTCGAGAAGGCCCAGCTCGAAAAGCTGCTGGCCAACGCAGAAATCGCCGCGCTCATCGCCGCCGTCGGCCTCGACATTGGCAACATCGAAGACACGTCCAAGATCCGCTACGGCAAGATCGTCATCCTCACCGACGCCGACGTCGATGGCCAGCACATCCGCACGCTGTTGCTGACGTTCTTCTTCCGCCAGATGCGCAAGCTCGTCGAAGAGGGCCGGCTCTTCGTCGCCCGCCCGCCGCTATTCAAGGTCACGCAGAAGAAGGAATCCAAGTTCATCCAGACGCGCGAAGAGATGGCCGAGGTGCTGATGGGCCGCGGTCTCGCCGATACGAGCATTGTCGTCCATGCCGACCCCGATGCAACGCGCAAACGGCCGACCGCCGCGACGCTCGAGTCGGAAGCCCTCCGCAAGATTCTGCCGATCCTCGCCGATGTCGATACCGCCGTGACGATCCTCGAACGCCGCGGCCACTCGCTGCTCAATTTCTTGAACCACCTGAAAGCCGGCGCGCTGCCGATGTTCCAAGTGCGGCTCGGCGCCAAAGAGCATTTCTTCTACTCGCAGGAAGAGGTCGAAGCGTTCCGCGTCGAGCAATCGGTGCTGTTGAAGCACGAACTGACCATCGGCGAAGCGGTGCCGACGATGGCGGTGAGCACCGACCCGAACGCGAAGTCTCCGACCGAGATCGACGAGCGCTTCCGCTTCAGCCGCGACGAATGGCACGAAGTGCGGATGCTCAACCGAGCGCTCGTGAAGCTCGTCGAGTTCGGCTTCACGGCCCACGATTTGGTACCCTTGCCGCGACCGGCCGGGCGGGATCCGTTCGTGCGCTACAGCTTGGTCAACGGCGATGCCACCAAGGATCTGCACAACCTTCGCGAACTCTACGCCGAGATCCGCAAGACGGGAGAGAAGGGCCTGACGATCACGCGGTTCAAAGGACTCGGTGAAATGGACCCCGAAGAACTCTGGGACACCACCCTCGACCCCAAGCGCCGCACGCTGTTGAAGGTGACGATGACCGACGTGCTGCAAGCGGAGAAGATGTTCCGCATGCTGATGGGCAACGAGGTCGAGGGGCGCCGGGATTTCATTTTGAAGCACCGGGCCAACGTCGAAGACATCGACTACGGGGCGTGATTGGGGCACTTTAGGTTTCAGGTTTCGGTCGTTTTCGCTACCCCCCTCCGGCGAAAGCTCCGAAAGCTCCGAAAGTAGGCGTTACTGCACGCAATTGTTGCAGTGTCTCCGAGGCGAGGGTTGAATGAGGAAGTGGGAATCACCGGGACGGCGTAGTCGTTCTGTAAGTAACTTCCGGAAGGCAGCCAACTTCGGACGCGACACCCCACCAGCCCGCCGCGCCAGCAAGGATGCTTCCGCTTCCCATGGTCGCCCACACTCTTGCTCGCGCAGCGGGCTGGTGTCGCTCCGCCGCGCGAGCAGGCCCGTTACAATCCTTCTTCACCAGCCCGCCGCGCCAGCAAGGATGCTTCCCGTGGTCGCTCATACCCTTGCTCGCGCAGCGGGCTGGTGTCACTCCGCCGCGCGAGCAGGCCCGTTA
>JBBRUN010000166.1:0-10015 GCA_038247765.1 Gemmatales bacterium
ATTCCGGGAACGAGCATCGACCCCGTGAGCGCGGAGCCGAGGAAGCGACGGCGCGAGGCGTGTTCCACGGTGTCACTCCACATAGAGGTAGTCGTTGCTGGCGAGGAGGATTCGCACGAGCGCCGACAAAGCGGCTTTGGGGCGAGCCGCCGCGGGCATGTCGGTCAAACTCGCGGTGTACTTCGCCAGGAACGTGATCGCAGTCTCACGCACCTTCGCCGTCGGCGGTCGTTGGAAGGCGAGCCGATAGAGTTCGTCGAGCCGTGCGCCGTCATCCGGTTTCACCAGAACCGCAGCGGCGATCTTCTCCGCTTGGGCGTGGAAGAACGGGTCGTTCATGAAGAACAGCGCCTGCGTCGGCACCGTCGTCACCTGCCGCTGCGGGGTGGTCGAATTCGGGTCGGCCCCGTCGAATAGCGCGAAGAACGGATTGCGGCGATTCCGCAAAGTCGTCAGATAGACACTCCGTTTGTCGGTCTCGTACACGGTGCTGAACGGCACGTGCTGCGTGAAGTTCCACGAACTTTCCGGCGGGAACGGGTGCGCGCCGCCGGGGGTACGGTCGAGTTGACCGCTCGCCATCAGCAGGCTGTCGCGCAGTTCCTCGGCGCTCAGCGGTCGCCGGTCGAACCGCCAATAGAGATCGTTGGCCGGATCCAACTTCGCCGCGTCGGGTCGCACCGCCACGGCCTGCTGGTAGACCGCGGAAAGCATGATTCGCCGGTGCAACGCCTTCACCGACCATTTGTTGTTCGCGAACGAATCCGCGAGCCAGTCGAGCAGTTCCGGGTGCGTCGGCGTTAGGCCGCGGGTGCCGAAATCGTTCGGCGTCTTCACCAGCCCCTTGCCGAAGTGGTACTGCCAAACGCGGTTCGCCATCACGCGGGCCGTCAACGGGTTCGCGGGATCGGTCAGCCAACCGGCGAGTTGCAGCCGACCGCTGCCCGCATCCGCCGGGACGGTCGGGGCTCCGAAGAGTTCGAGCCAGCGCCGCGGGACTTCGGCGCCCGGTTTCTCCGGGTCGCCGCGCAAGTGCAACTTGGTGTGTCCGACTTTTCCCTCGACCACAGCGTACGCGGTCTCCATTCGGGAAAGTTCGGCGCGGCGCTTCGCAAGCTCGGCTTCCCTTGGCGCGAGGGCCCCTGCCGATTGGAGATCCGCGACGAGGTTGTACGGGAACCGCTCGAGGAACCACCCGACGCCGTCGGGGCCACCGGCGTGGGCGTCGGCGATTCGCCCGGTGATCCGCACCTTCCCGGCGATGGGGCTGACCCACGCCACCGCGACGTTGCCGTCCGGGGCGGGGTGAAGGAATACCGAGCGCGCCGGTAACTTCGCCCAAGCCTCGATCGGCTTGTCGGTCGTGTTCGCGAAGACCGAGGGCGTGTCCGGGCTACCCCAAGAGTGCAGGCCCGGTTTCCCTTGGATATCGCGCGACTGCTGGGTAAAGATCCGACGGCCGGCGCGACCGTCGATGAAGGCCCACACGTCTTTGTGGCCATGTCTGTCGGGCTTCGGATTCCCGGTCGGGAAATCGGCGAGCGCCCCATCGGTGAGATCCCACGTTCGCTTGCCGTCGGCGTCGGCGATCTCCCATTGCACGAGCGTGCTATCGGCCCCGTGGTTGCCGAGCGGGGACACCGATAGAACCAGCGTCTCGCCGACCTTCACGTCAACCGTTTCGTTCTTCGGTAGGGCCACGGCTTGGCTACCGCCATCCAGAATCTCGCCCTTCGCCAGGAGCGTTTGTTTCGGTCTGCTGCGCTCACCCTTCCGGGCCTCCGCAATCGCCTTCGATTCGGCGTCCAGCACCGCGAGTTCTTTCGCCTGTTCGGCGTTGCGCCGAGCCTGGGCCGCGGGTGACAGGAGCGGCACGCGGTCGCGCGGTTGCTGCTTCGGTTCGCAGCCGGTGTAGGTGAACTTGCTGCTCTGCAGGATCCCGTACAGCCCGTAGTAGTCCTTCGCCGTGATGGGGTCGTACTTGTGGTCGTGGCAGCGGGCGCAACTGATCGACAGCCCAAGGAACGCTTTGCCGAGCGTATCGATGGTGTCCTCAAAAGTCAGGTGCATCACGGTGTCCGGGTCGTTGTCGAAGCGCCGGGCGATGGCGAGGAACCCGGTGGCGATCACGCGCGCGGCGTACTTCTCCTCCGGCCCCTTCGCCGCGAGGATGTCCCCGGCGATCTGCTCGCGGACGAACTCGTTGTACGGTTTGTCCGCGTTGAAGGCGTCGATCACCCAGTTGCGGTAGCGCCACGCATCCGGCACCGGGTGATCCGAGTTTTCCCCGGCCGTGTCCGCGTAGCGCACGACATCGAGCCAGTGCCGGCCCCAGCGCTCGCCGTAGGCGGGAGACGCCAGCAGGCGCTCGATCACTTTGGCGAACGCGTCCGGCTTGTCGTCCTTCAAAAAAGCGTCCACCTCCGCGGAGGTCGGGGGCAATCCTGTCAGGTCGTAGGTTGCGCGGCGGAGGAGCGTCCGCTTGTCGGCCGGTGCCGCCGGGGTCAGTCCCTTCGCTTTCAACTTGGCGAGGACGAATCGGTCGATCTCGGTCTTCGACCACGTGTCGTCCGCAATCATCGGCGGAGCGGTGGGACGGATCGGTTGGAACGACCACCACTTCCGCTGCTCGGCGGTGATCGCGCTGTTCACCGCCGGCCCGGCGACCGGGGGTTTCTCCTCGAGACCGGGCAACCCTCGGCGGATCCACTCCTTCAACGTGGCGATGTCCTTGTCCGCGAGTTTGCCGTCCGGTGGCATCCGCGGTTCGTCTTTGTGGCCGAGCGCTTTCACCAGCAAGCTGTCGTCCGGCTTGCCGGTCACCGCGGCGGGGCCATTCTCGCCCCCTTTGAAGATCGCCGCGCGCGAGTCGAGCCGCAGTCCGCCCGATTGCTTCTTCGGCCCGTGGCACTCGGAACAGTGCTTCACCAACAACGGGCGCACATTTTTCTCGAAGTCGTCATCGGCACAAGCCGGTACGAGCACCATCGCGAACAAGAACATCGAAAGGGGAAAACGCATTGGGTGAACCCGTCTCACGCGGTCTGAGCGGCACGGCAGATAGACTATCATGACCGAACGCCCGCGAATTCGCCACCTATAATCCGGGAGTGAAATCCAGCCGACCCCGTTCTCTTTGGCAATCTACACAAAACTAAAACCCAAAGTCTCAGACGCCGAGGCACTTGGCAGCTCGATGGCGGCGACAAGCCTGTGCTACCGGGCGTCAACGAAATCAAATTCACCTTCAAGGACGGCACATTGACGATGGCCCAAGGCGACCAAGGTTCGCGGGATGGGAATACAAACTCAACCAAGATGCGAAGCCGAAGTCGATCGATCAGCGAAGGGAAGGACGCCGTCCGCCCGGCGTTGATGAAAACCGAAAACCGCAGCTTTGTGGTGACACTCAAGCGAGTGAAGGACGACAAGAAAGAAAAGTGAGCCCCACCGGCGCCCGTCATTTCTACCACTCCGGGAAAATGCCATTTCCGGGGGTTGACGCTGTTAGACCGTTCGGTCTAATCATGGGGATAGGCCGTCGGTTGCCGAAAAACCTACCATGGCGCCCCGCAAACAACACGCGATCGAAAATCCGCCCGGTTGGCTGGCGAGCGCCACTGCGTTGGTTCCCGAAAGCGAAGCGCTCGATTCCGCGCTGGCTCGCCGGCGCCGCGACGAAATCGTCGTTGCAGCCACGGACATCATCGTCACCGAGGGAATTCACCGGCTTTCGCTCGGGCGGATCGAATGCCGCTTGAGCATGAGCCGGGGGCAACTGACGTACTACTACCCGACGAAAGAATCGATACTGCTGGCGGTGTTCGACCGGATGCTGCTGCGGATGATAGAAGAAATGATGGCAGATGCGGCCCGGAGCGGCTTCGGGCCTCCGGGATCGGGCTTGGGCGGCTCCTGCTACGAACGGGCGAAGTTCGGCCTGACGCGCTTGCTCGAACGGGCCGACGGCGAGAAGGCCGAGCTGTTCTCCTTGGTGCACACGTTCCAAGCGCAGATCCGCCACCGGCCCGATTTCCGGTCGAAACTGGCCGCCGCGAATGCCAACTGGCGTTCGCACATCGTCGCCGATATCGAGGCGATGCCCGCGACGCCGAGCGGGATTTCGGCGGGGGCGAAGGCGTCGGTGATCATGTCACTGTTCCAAGGATTGGGCGACCAGATGGCGGTGGATCCGTCGGCACTCGACCGCCCCGGTGTGCTCGCGGCCTGTTTGGAAGTGCTCCGTCCGCTCTTGGGTGTTTCTCCGGATTCCGCTTGAGGTGGTGCGATGACCGAAATCGACGAGCCGGTGGCCTTGGTGGAACTCCCGACCGCGAAGCGGGCGCCCTCGACCGAAGCGCGCGAGCTCAAAGCGCGCGTGCAGAAGCTCCGCATCGGCGGGCCTTCGGCTCGGGCCAAGGGTCTGCTAGGCGGCATCACTTGGTTACCGTGGATTCTGTGCGGCGTGCTCGCCCTCGCGTGGGCCGGCGTCGGCATGCGAACCTACCGCAACGGCCCGGCCGTAGACGACACCGCCGGCCCTGTCGCCGCTCCGTCGAATAAATCGAATACCGGTACCGGCTCGAATTCGGGCGGGGAATCGTCCGGCGGGATCGCCATCGCCCCGGTGAAGGGGTATTTGGTCCCGGCCCAGCAGATCGCGGTCAGCCCAATCGATGTCGGTGGGCAGTTGATCGAGCATAATTTTGTCGAAGGCAAGCAGTACCAGAAAGGGGACATCTTGGCGAAGATCGACGACACGAATTACTTGGCGGCGGTCAAAGAGTCGGCGTCGCTAGTGAGCGCGGCCGAGAGCCGACTGGCCGCGACCAAGAAGCGTTGGGAAGAAATGCTTCCCGAGAGCGTCCTGCCGCGCGAGAAGAACCAAGCGCAGGCCGAGAAAGACGACGCCGAGATTCTGGAGAAGCGGGCCAAGCAAGAATACGACCGGCTGAAAGGGCTTTTGGGGAATTCCACCGCGATTTCGCCTCGGGAATTCCAGCAGGCCGAAGCCGATTATTTCTCGGCCAAAGCCCGTGCGGCGAAGGCCGATGCGACGTTGCAGATTCTGGTACTCGGGCCGCGCCCGGAGAAGATCGCCGCCGTGAAGGAAGACTACAACGCCGCGCAAAAAGACCTCGAAGCGTCCAAGGCCCGGCTCGCCCAGGCGCAGTGGCGCGTCGATAACTGCATCATCCGGATGCCGATCACGGGGACGGTGCTCTCGAAGAAAGCGGAGCTGTACAGCCTCGTCAACCCGCTCGCATTTGGCGCGACCTCCGGGTCGCTGTGCGACATCGCCGACTTGGCGAACCTCGAAGTCGATTTGGAAATCCCGGAGAAGGACATCGGCAAGATCGTGGAAGGCCAAAAATGCCGGATCGTACCGGACGCATTCCAAGAGCGCACTTACGACGGCGTCTTGTACCGCATCATGCCGATCGCGAACCGATCGAAGAACATCGTGTCCGTCCGCGTGAAAGTGACGGTCGATCCCAAAGAACAAGGGAAATACTTAAAGCCCGAGATGGGCGCCAACGTGACGTTTTTGACGAAGTAAATGCGGTGGCGGCGAATCCGAAATCCGATATCCCCAATCCGAAATCGCACCATGGCCATCGTTGAAGTCCGCGACCTTTACAAATCCTTCAGCCGGGGAACCGAGCGTATCGAGGTCCTCATGGACTTGAACCTCGATGTCGAAGAGGGCGAGTTCGTCGCGCTCATGGGGCCGTCCGGCTCCGGCAAGACGACCTTGCTCAACCTCATTGCGGGCCTCGATGGCCCCACCGACGGCACCATCACTATCGGTGGCCAAGAGATTTCCTCGCTCTCCGAGAGCGAACTCGCCCGCTGGCGCACCCGGAACGTCGGTTTCGTCTTCCAGTTCTACAACTTGCTGCCGGTGCTCTCGGCGTACGAAAACGTCGAACTCCCGCTGCTGCTCTTGCCGATGAGCAAGGCCGAGCGGAAACAGCAAGTGCTGAACGCCCTCGAGATCGTGAACCTCGCGGATCGCATGAGCCACCGGCCGGGGCAGCTCTCCGGTGGCCAGTGCCAGCGCGTCGGCATTGCCCGGGCCATCGTCACCGATCCGACGATCATCGTCGCCGACGAACCGACCGGGGCGCTAGACGCCAAGTCGGCCGACGCCGCGCTCGACCTCTTGAACCTGCTCCGCAGCGAACTCGGCAAGACGATCATGATGGTGACCCACGACCCCACGGCCGCCAAGTGCGCCCAGCGCATCGTCCACCTCGAAAAGGGCCGACTCGTCGGCTCCGATACGTACAACACCGCCCTGACCGCGTCGGCCCGCCCCACCCACTCCATCTGAGGTTGCGCCATGGATCCGTCTATGATGGCGGGGCAATCGGCCCCGGACTTATCGCTCATGCAGATGGCGATCTACGGCGCCGGCATCATGTTCTTGGCGATCTTCTTGAACCTGATGCTCGCGGTGGCGTCGCTGCCGATCTTCTTCGCCTCGATCTTGGCGATGTTCCTCGGGCTGAAAGTGCTCCAAGACGCACCCGACCCCATTGGGAAGTTCAGTAAGATCGGCGGGCTCGTCTTCCGCAACTTGCTCCGCAACTTGCTGCGCACCTCGCTGACGTACGTCGCCCTCTTCGTGCTCACGGGGATGCTCACGTTCATCTACGGCACCGTCAAGTTCCTCGGCGACTTCACCGCCGAAAAAGAAGACTCGCAGATGGTGATCATGAGCGAGAAATTCAGCATCCCGAGCCAAATGCCGCCGGGGTATGCCAACCAGCTCAAAGGCGTCATCGAAACGTTGCCGCCGTCGAACCGGCCGCGGCCGCTCAGCGACGAAGAGCGCGCGAAGAAGGGCATCGCCACGTCGCCTCTGGGGTCGATCAAAGCCGAGGAGCTCGAGCGGTTGTTCGTGGACGACCTCGACAAGAATCCGGCCAGCCCCCAGCGACAGCGCTTCGAACAACTCGCGGCCCAAGGGATCAAAGAAAACTTCATGACGTGGTCGTTCGTCGGCGCGAGTTTGGATCCGACCAAGTTCACCCAAGAGAACAACCTGTTCCTCTTCGCGCTCGACCCGGACGCCGTGACCTCCGGCATGATGAGCGAGCAAGGGCTGAACAAAGAAGACCTCGGCGACGAGGGCTGGGCCGAAATGAACCGCGTGATCGGCCTCGTGAAGGAAGACAAACAAAACATCGTCGTCGGCGAAGACCGCTTGAAGATCATCGGCAAGAAAGTCGGCGACAAGGTGAAGTTCTACAGCACCAACTACAAGGACATCACCTTCGAATGCACGATCGTGGGGGCGTTCCCGGCCAACAGCCGGCTCGCCGGCGGCGCCGCGATGCGCTACGACTACCTGCTGTCGAAGCTCGACGGATACCAAGCCGACGCGAAAAACGGCGGCCAACCGCACCCGCAGGCCAACCGCTGCCTCAACCTCGCATGGGTGCGGATGCCGAACAAAATCTCGTACCAAGCCCTCGCCGCGAAGGTTAACGAGCCTGGCAAGTTCAACGCCCCCGCCGCGAAGATGGAGACCTTCTCCGCCATCGTCGGCTCCTTCCTCGAGCCGTACAAGGACATCTTCTGGGGCATGAAATACATCATCATGCCGGCCATCATCGCGATCATGTGTTTGGTCATCGGCATCACCATCACCATCGGCGTCCGCGAGCGCTGGGCCGAAATGGCCGTGATGAAGGTCCTCGGTTTCCAACCGTGGCAGATCATGAGCATGATCATTTCGGAGGCAATGCTCATCGGCGTCTTCGGCGGCATGCTCAGCACGTGGGGCGTCTACTTCTTGCCGCGGGCCATCAAGTACGGCACGAAGACCATCGGCGTGAAGTTCGCTTTCTTCGATAACTTCAACATGCCTTGGCAGATTCTGATTTACGGCCCCGCCCTCGGGCTCGCCGTCGGGTTGATCGGGGCGGCGCTGCCGAGTTGGAACGCCCGCAAAGTGAAAGTCTCGGAAGTCTTCGCCCAAGTGGCGTGATTCACCGCGGCGACCCGGAGCCGCTGCCTAGCGCGGCTTCCATCCGCAAGCGCAACTCGGGCGTCAGTTGGCACTGAACGTCCGCCCGGTGGCACCACCGCACCAGCGATTCCAGCAGTTCCACGGTCGATTCCAACACCGGCCAATCGGCCGGCTTCGCCGCCTCCGGTTTCGCTTCGCCGATCAACTCGCGGACCGTGGCCAAGAAGCCGCCCGTCGGCACGGCCGCGAAGGCGATCTCGTCTTCCTCGCCGTCGAAGACCCCGGCGAACAAATTCTGCTTCTGTTCCAGCGTCCGCAGCACTCGTTCTTCGATGGTGCCGCGGGTCACCAAATTGATCACGCGCACCGGTTTGTTCTGCCCCAGCCGGTGGACGCGCGCGATCCGCTGCTCCAACACCGCAGGGTTCCACGGCAGTTCGAGGTTGATCACCGTGTCCGCAATTTGCAAATTCAAACCGACCCCGCCGGCGTCGGTACTCAAGAACACGGCGCAATCGGCCTGCGTGCGGAACGTGGCCAGCGCCGCCTTCCGGTCCCGTCCGCTGAGGCCGCCGTGCAGCACCTCGTAGCCGATGCCGAGGGCGTCGAGTTTCTCAGCGGCTTTCAAAATCATCGTTTCCCACTGGCTGAAGACGACGAGCTTGTGCCCCTGTTCCGCTTGCAATTCCTTGACGATCTCGGCGAATTCGTCGAGCTTCGGCGAGTGGTTCGTGGTCTTGTCGAGCAGGAACGTACTATCGCAAACGAGCCGCATGTTCGACAGGCAGGCGAGGATCCGCCGGCGGTCGATGTCGCTCAAAAAGCCTTTGTGGAGCAACCGGGCAAGGGCGGTGCGCTGTTCCTCATACGGCCCGCGTTGCGGCTCGCTGAGTTCGACAAAGACGTTGCTATCGGTGCGTGCCGGCAACTGCGTGAGGACTTCCCCGCGGGTGCGTCGGAGGAAGATCGGTTCGAGCTTTTGGCGGATCGAGTCGAGGTTGCGGTAGCCGACGAGGTTGCCGCGCTCGTCCAAAACGCGGTGATCCTGAAGGAATTGAAAGGCGGGGCCGAAGCGGCGCTCGTCGACGAACTGCACGATGCTGTACAGCTCTTCGAGCTTGTTCTCCAAGGGGGTCCCCGTCAGCACCATCGCGTACCGGCTCGTGAGTTTCTTCACCGCCTTCGACGTCTTCGACTCCCAGTTCTTGATGCGCTGGGCCTCGTCGAGCACCACCACATCCGGCTTCCACGCGTTGATCGCCGCGAGGTCGCGGACGACCTGCTCGTAATTCACGAGCCGGTAGAACGTCGGCTCGGCGTACAAATCGGTCCGGTCTGTGGGGCTCCCTTCAATGACCTGCACGGCCCGACCGGTGAACTTCTGGATTTCGGTTTCCCACTGGTACTTCACCGAACTCGGGGCGACCACGAGCACCCGGCCGATGCCGCGCTCGCGGGCCAGCAGTTCCACGGCGGCGAGGGCCATGATCGTCTTGCCGAGGCCCATGTCGTCGCCGAGGATCGACCGCCCCCGGCAGGCGAGGAACAGGGCGCCGCGCATCTGGTAGTCGTACAGCGGCACCTTCAGCAGGTTCAGGTCGAGCGTGCCCGTCCCGAGCCGATCGAGCCATTCGTCTTCCCGGCGGCGCATCTCGACCCGCTCGACCTCTCGGTCGACGAAATCGAGGGCGTCCGACATCACCGTGACTTCTTCGGGGACAATTTCCACGGCGGCGATCAAGTCGTCGAAGCGGCCGCGACCGGACCAGTAGCCGCGTTCGTCGAAGAATTTCTTGGCCAGCGCCGTGAGCTTGTCGGAGTGGCGGGGCGGCAGGTGGATGCCGAGTTGCAGGCTCTCGCCGTAATGCAGGTAGACCTCCGGCCGGACGATCACGGCCTTCTTCTTTTGCAGGTTCGCGGGGAGGTCTTCCTTAAGCGATTCGAGCACGGCGAGGATGTGCTTGCAAGTGCCGAGCGTGTTGGCTTTGAAGTCCGGGCAGGTGCAGGCGTTGTCGCCGACGTCGAACCCGCGGA
>JBBRUN010000167.1:0-9992 GCA_038247765.1 Gemmatales bacterium
TATCGCCATCGATCCGCACGGCCGGCTTTTCCTCGTCGATTTCACCGCCCGCATCCAAGCCTACGACCTCGACGGCCAACACCTCGGCATCACCTTCACCACGCCCGATTTCCGCAACGGCCGGCCGAGCGGTCTCAGCATCGACAACGACGGCAACCTGATGGTCTCCGATTCGCACTACCACTGCGTCCGCATCTATACGCACGAAGGCGTGGAGTTGAAGAAACTCGGCGGCGAAGGCGGCAAAGCCCCAGGCCAATTCGGCTACATCAGCGATTGCATCCAAGACGCCGCCGGGAACTACTACGTCTCGGAGTTCGGGCAGAACGACCGCATCACGAAGCTCGACCCGGATGGGAAATTCGTGAAGTGCTTCGGCGAGAACGGCCAAGCGCCGCGGCAGTTCGCCCGCGTCCGGGCGCTCGCCTTCGGGCCGGACGGACTTCTGTACTGCGTCGATGCTTGCAACCACCGGATTCAGGTGCTGACGACCGACGGCGAGTTCGTTCGCGAGTTCGGCGGACCGGGCCAAGGGCCGGGGGAGTTCCACTTCCCCTACGACTTGGCCTTCAACGCCGCAGGAGAACTGTACGTCGTCGAGCGCGGCAACCACCGGGTGCAGAAGCTGACGAAAGAAGGCGTGTCGCTGGCGACGTGGGGCACCCCCGGCCGCGAGCCGGGCCAGTTGGCCGACCCGTGGGGCGTGGCTGTCGACGAGCAGGGCCGGGTGCACGTGGTCGATACCGAGAACCACCGGGTGCAACGGGTGAAGTTTTGACGTTAGAATGATCGTGGTGTACGATCGGATGTAGACGATGCGTTTCCGGACCGGATGCATCCATGAATCGCCAAGTCGTCTACCGGCGAGTGGCTCGTACCGAGTACGATCAGGCCGCCGTTCGGTACGAGAGTGAACAGGCCGGTCTCGGAGATGCACTTGTTGCGGAAATACAAGGGATGTTAGACGAAATTGTCGAACATCCGACCCGTTATCTACTCGTCGCACGAGGGATCCGCCAAGCGATTCTGCCATTGTTTCCGTTCGGCATTTTTTATCGGGTTCAAACGGATCGTATTATCGTCGTCGCCGTGTTACATCACGCCTGAAACCCCGCGGATTGGCAATCGCGCTCCTGAGGTTCCCGCCGCATGGCCCGCTTGATCGACTTCCTCGAAACCCATTGGCTCGCGCTCGTCTTACTCCTCGCGGCGGGGGTTTTCGGATCGCTCGCGCTGCGCCGGCGGCGGATGGTCCCCCTCGGCTATTGGGCCGGCGGGATCATCGCGTTCGCGACCGGGTCGATAGCGCTCGCCAAGTGGAAGTTCAAACTCAGCGACGACGGCAACACCACGCTCTATTCAGAAGTGGCACTCCTGATCCCCGCCGTCGGGTTCGGCATTGCGCTACTCGTGCTCGCTTTCACCCGCTATTGGTCATCCCGTTTCGCCCTCGTCTTAGCTACTCTGCTAATCGTCGCCGTCGGCGGCTTGGTCGGCCGGGAGTTGAACAAAGGCATCGCCGAAGTCGCCAAAGCGATCCGCTGGACCGAGTTCACCCGGCCCTGGTGGCTTGTGCTGCTGGTGTTCGTGCCGGTCGTGTTTCTCATCAGCCGGCGGAGTTTGTCGGGCCTCGGCAGCACGCGGAAGTGGCTCGCCATCTCGGCTCGGGCGCTCGTCGTCGCCTGCTTGGTGATGGCGCTCGCCGAGCCGCGCGTCCGCCGGCCGTCCGAGAACGTCACGGTCATCTTCATCGTCGATCGCTCGTTCAGCGTGCCGCAGGATCTGCGCCCGAGCAAAGATGGCTCCGAGCCGATCGATCAGCGTTGGGAACGCGTCCGCGGATTGATCGAAACGTCCATCGCCAAGCGCGGCACCGATCACCGGGCCGACCAAACCGGCGTCATCTATTTCGGCAAGCGGCCGAAGCTCGCCTACCCGCCCGCGGCCGTGGATCGCCTGCCGCTCGACGAGCGCGCGGCCGGGTTCATCGACGGCAACTACACCGACATCGGCGCGGCGATCAAACTCGCGCTCGCTTCTTTCCCCGAAGGCAGCTCGCGCCGCATCGTGCTGCTGTCGGACGGGAACGAAAACCTCGGCCACGCCGAGGATCAAGCCGACCTCGCCAAGAAGAACGGCGTGCCGATCGACGCGGTCGCCCTCGCCCCCGGGTTCATCAACGAGAACGAAGTGTTGGTGCAATCGGTCGAAGCGCCCCCGCTCGCCGCGCAGGGCGCACGGTTGCCGATCCGCGTGTTGATTCGCAATGCTCACCCGACCCGCGAGATCGACGGCTTGATCGACCTCACCCGCGTCGGCCGGCAGGGCGACGAACTGGAGATTCAACAGCCGAACAAGGAAATGACGGTCGAAATCGAAGTCACCGAGCAAGTGCTCGATGCGAAGCAGACGCCGCCGCGGGTGCGGCTCGTGCCGGGGTTGAACGTCTTTCGCTTCCACGACCGCGATCAGTCGAAGGCGGAAACTTCCTACACCTACAAGGCGTCGTTCATCCCGATTTCATCCGTGGAGCGCCCCGGCGAAGCGGCGGTGGCCGGCTTGCCGGGCGATCGCGCGGCGAACAACCGGGCCTCCGCCGCCGTCGTGGCCCGCGGCCAGAAACGCATTTTGTTCATCGATCCGGGGCAGGTCGAAGCGAAGTCTCCGCACCGCCACCTGATTCAAAAACTGCGCGACGCCAAACAGCGGCTCGATTTCTTGCCCATCGACAAACTCCCCGGCGACAAGAACGACCTCGGCATCTTCCTCAGCAACTACGATTGCATCGTCATCGCCAACGTCCCGGCCGACTTGTTCACCAACGATCAAATGGAAACGATCCGCCAGCAGGTCCACGACCAGGGCTGCGGCCTCGTCATGGTGGGCGGGCCCGACGCCTACGGCCCCGGCGGCTTCCAGCAGACGCCCATCGAAGCGGCGCTGCCGGTGGATTGCGAAATCAAAGCGAAGAAGGCCGCGGGCAAAGGGGGCTTAGTGCTGATCATGCACGCTTCCGAAATGGCCGACGGGAACAAATGGCAGAAGGTCATCGCCAAGCTCGCGGTGCAGCGCCTCGGGCCGGTGGACATGGTCGGCGTCGTCGATTACGGCCTCTTCGGCGGCAGCGTGAACTGGCAGATCCCGTTCGAAGCGGTCGGCGACGACAAAGAGAAGCTCTACACGAAGATCGACAAGATGAGCCCCGGCGACATGCCCGACTTCAACCCGTTCTTGGCCGCTGCGGCGGAGAAGCTGTCCGACCCCAAGAACGGCCTCAGCACCCGGCACTGCATCGTGATTTCGGACGGCGACCCGAATTATTCCGGGCAGGGCCAAGCCGCCGTCGCCGCGATGAAGAAGGCCGGCGTCACCTGCACAACCATCGGCGTGGCGACGCACGGCGTGAACGAAGACGCCAAGATGAAACTGATCGCCGACGGCACCAGCGACGACGAAGGCAAGACCGGCAACTTCCACAAAGTCACCGATCCGACCAAGCTCCCCGCGATCTACATCAAAGAAACTCGCCGCATCAGCCAGTCGTTCATTTACAAGGACCCCTTCACACCGACGTGGGTCGCCCGCGGCGGCCCGGCCGACGGCTTGCCCGACGCGTTGCCGAAGTTGTACGGCTTCGTGCGAACCACCAAGAAAGAATCGCCGCTGTGCACCATGCACATCGAAGGGCCGGTGGACGAACAATCCGGGGCGCGCTTCCCCGTGCTCGCCTCGTGGCGCTACGGCCTCGGCAAAGCCGTCGCGTTCACCGCCGATGCGCGGACGCAACCGGGCAAGGCCGACCTGTTCTGGGATCGCGATTGGGCCGCCTCGGACATCTACCAGAAGCACTGGGAACAGACCGTGACCTGGGCGATGCGCGAAGCCGAACGCGGCAATATGACCGTCGTCACCGAGTACAAGGACGGCCGCATCCGCGTGATCGTCGATGCCCGCGAGTTGGGGAAAGACGGCAAAGACAAAGCCGTGTCCGGGTTGACGCTGAAGGGGGCCGTGAGCCAACCGAGCGCCCCCACCCCCGGCGAAAAAGTGCCGACACTCGATTTCAAACCCAAAGGCGCCGGCCTGTACGAAGCCGAGTTCATCGCCGAGGAGGCCGGGGCGTACTTCGTCCGCGTCGAGGGGAGCAAAGGGAATGAACCGTTCGACAGCGCCCGCGCCGGCATCACGGTGCCGTACTCGCCGGAGTTCGCCGACCTCGAAACGAACGCCCCGCTGCTGGAACGCATCGCCGCCGCCACCGGTGGCAGTTACTTCAAAGAAGCCGACGATGCGGCGAGCGTGGCCAAACTCGCGGCGACCGCCGACTTCTTCCGCGCGGCCCCGACGAGCATCCGGGCGTTGTTGCCCTTCTGGTACTGGCTCGTCTTCGCTGCGGCGTTTCTGCTGCTCTTCGATGTCGGCGCCCGGCGCATCAGTTTGGAATCGAAAGAACTCCGGCAGTTCGGCCAACGGACGTGGGCCACGATCCGCCGGCAGACGCTGCACGCGGAAGAGGAAGACGGCGCCCTCGGGAACCTGATGCGGCGCAAGCAAGCGGTGAGCGACACGCTGGCGAAGAAGCGCGCGACCCGCAAGTTCGAGCCGGACGCTACGGCACCTGCCGGCGAACCGGCTCCCGCCGGCGCCGACGACTACGCCGCCAAGGCCAGTGGCCCGCCGCTGCCGGGGGCACCGTCGGTGCGCGAAGCCAAACCGGCCGACGACGATGGCGACGACTTCCTGACGCGGATGCGCAAAGCGAAGGAACGCGGGAAAAAGTAGGTGCTTACTTCCGCTTCGGCGCCGGGGTCCGCATCGCGCTTTGCTCCAAGAGCAATCGCAAGTACGACCGGCGCTCGTGATCCGTCAGCCCGAACTCGGCGACCGCGCGCAGCAAGACTTCGCGGGCCGATTCGTAGCGAGTTTCTTCCGCCATAATTTCGAGTTCCACATAGCGGCCGACCGCGCCAACGTCGTCGAGGCAGGCCGAAAGTTGGAACCCTTCGCGCTCGAACGTGTAGACTTGCCGGAGTTTCGACACCACCGCCACCGGCCGGTACTTCAGCGAGCTGAGGAATCGCACCGCGTCGGTGGCCGTGTGCGAGCCATCGGCCAAGCGCAGCTCGATCTCCGGCCGGCTCTTGGTCAGCGTGTCGATCTTCGGGCCTTTGTAAGTCAGGTAGTTTTCGCCGCCGATGCGGCGCAACCGCACGGCTTCGTCGGTCTGGGCGAAGTCGCGGTCCGGCGCGTTGAAATAGTGGTCGGTGTCTTCGCGCTGGGGTACGGGCACGGCCCCGGCCGCGACGAGCTTCGCCGTGATCTCGGCAAAATCCGCGACGCGGAACTTCATTTCGACTTCGAGCATCCCGGCACCCCGCGAGCGTGAACGGACCAACTGCTAGAATAGCGTCGGGTGCCGAGGTGGGGAATCGCAAGACGGGGGCGGAACGATGGGACAGTTGATCGCCGTGGGAAAAACGACGGAAATCCCCGAGGGCGAAGCCAAGGTGGTGACGGTGAACAAGCGGGACGTCGCCGTGTTTCAAAGCGGCGGGGCCTTCTTCGCCATCGACGATTGCTGCCCGCACGCGGGGGCGTCGCTCGCCGGCGGATTCGTCGAAGACGGCGTCGTCACCTGCCCTTGGCACGCCTGGCGCTTCCGCCTCGCCGACGGGGCTTGGGCCGACAATCCGAAGGTCAAGACGGGCTGCTACAAGGTGCGAGTCGTCGGCGACGAACTTTTCGTGGAAGTCGGATGAGGCCTCACTTCGGCGGCGGCCAATCGGCCGCCGCGGACGGCGCCTTCCATCGTGGCCGGCCAGCCGGTCGCGGTGTAGTCGCCCGCTAGGATCAACCCCGGAAACGGCGTGCCCTGCGTCGGCCGCCACGCGTCCACTCCGGGCACGACACTGTACGTCGCGGCGATCTCCGTGACGACTCTCGCTTTCAAGAGCGCAGCGTCCCGCATCTTCGGGTAGAGCCGTTTCAACTCTTCGACAACGCGGTGTTGAATCTCGTCGCGACCGAGCGCCTTCAACTCCCGCGAAGCGCTGATGACGACCTGCAAATAGAACCGGCCGGGCGACACCTCGCCGCGGGTGAAGACCCAATGGCCGAGGGAATCGACCAACACCGCGTGCGGGTGATTCAAGATTTCGCGGTCGAGCCAAAGGTGGACGCTCGTGATCGGCGACGGCTGCAAGTCGCCGATGCGGGCGAAGAACGGATCCTCGCGGAGAGCCGGCGGGAGCAGCTCGAGGACGCGCTCGAAAGGCACGGCGAGAATCGCGTGATCGGCGCTCAGCACTTCGCCGTCGCGCAGGGCCACCGAGCCGGGCCGCACTTCGCGAGCGCCGCAGCCGAGGCGAGTGACAACGCCATGTCGCAGCATCCAGTCGCGCAGTTCGCCGCCGTAGAGCCGGCCGAGCGGCACCGAGGGAACGTGGACGGTGTGGCCGTCGCGCGATCGTAGGAAACCGTCGACGAAGACCTTGCGGGCGTACTTCAACCCCGCATTCGCCACGGTTTCGTTGAGCGCACTCACGAGCACCACGCTCCAGAATCGGTCGATGGTTCGCTGGGTTTGATGATGTTTCCGCAGCCACGCCCCCAACGGCGGGTCGGCCTCCGGCGATTCCAGTACCAGCCGCGCCATGCCGTAGGCGATGCGGAGTTTCTCGGTCGGCGTGAGGTAGTGGGCGCCGAGCAGCGCGCGACCGAGGTGGAATGGGGCGGGCCACGGGTCGGCGGCGAAAACGCTCTCGCGGCCGTCGGGAGTGCGGAACCAGAGCCGCTTCTGCGGTTCCAACAAGCCGCGGACGCCGAGGGTTTCGCACAGGTCGTGGAAGGCGGTGCAGCAACCCATGCTGACGTGTTGGCAGGCGTCGACCATTTCCCCGGTACCCGGGTCGGTGAAGCTCGACGCGCGGCCGCCGAGCCTCGGGCGGGCTTCGAGCAGCGTGACCGCGTGGCCCCGCCCGGCGAGCGCCACCGTCGCCGCGAGGCCGGCCAATCCGCCGCCGACCACGATCACACTCGCCATCGGTTCGCCCACGCCCCGGCCGCCAATTTGAGTTTCTGCACCCGGGTCAACCGTACCCGGCGGCTAAGCACATCGGTGCCGGCCTCGGCGATGCGCCCGAGCAATTGCGAATAGCCACGGCTCATGAAGCGGAAGATCGCCGCGCCTTCCGGCGTCAGCAGGTCGCCGAGAACCGCACTCGATTGATAGTAACCGCGGGCGCGGTCGATTTGGAATTCGAGGAGTTTCGGGAGATCCGGGCCGAACCGCGCGAGTTCGTCCGCCGGTAAGTAGCCCCGGCCGCGCTGCGCGTCTTCGGCGAGGTCGCGCAGGATGTTCGTCAGTTGGAAGGCGCGCCCCGCTTCCACTGACAACGCCTTGACAGCGGCCGGGTCGGCCCCCGGCTTCAATCCCCAAATGCAAACGCACGCCAGCCCGACGACCCCCGCCACCCGGTAGCAGTAGGTTTTCAATTCGTCGAAGGTCTGGATGGCCACGGGTTGCAGATCGCCTTCGACGCCGGTGATGACCTCGTGCAGGTATTCCGGCGGAATCGCGAAGCGCTCGACGGTATCGCGCAGGGCCGCGTGGCAGCGGTGGCGGAACCTCCCGCCGAGCGCCGCGTTCAACTGCTCGCGCCACGCCGCGAGGGAACAGCGCGGATCGGGGTCGTCCGACAGGTCGTCGGTTTCGCGCAAGTAGGCGTAGAGGGCGTGCATCCCCCGGACTTTGTGCGGCGGGAGCAAGCGGAAAGCGAAGCGGAACGAACTGCGGGAGTGCGCCGTGCGGCGGCGGCAATACTCGAACGAGCCGGGGAGGTTCACGGGCCGAACACCACCCGGACCTCTTGGCCGACATTCAGCGGCGGCTTCCCGGCGGGGGTCGGGTCGAGCACTTCGATCTCCCACTCCAGCACCTTCGACGGATTCACCGCGAGCACGTCGCTACTGCCTCGCTTCGGCAGGTAGGTCGTGCTGATGCGGGTCACTTTGCCTTCGTAGGTCTGGCTGAAGTTGTTCGCGCCGTAGATCGTCACTTTTTTGCCGACCTTATCGGTGATTTTGTGGGCGAACTCGGCTTCGACCACGGCCCGGACGATGCGGGCACCTGTGGGGACGATGTACAGCACCGGATCGCGGGTCGCAGGGCCGAAGCTCCGGCCCGGTTGGGCGCTCAGCTGTTCGACGACCCCGGCCACGCGGGCTTTGACCTTCGCCAATTCGATGATGGCCTTCGCCTCCGCGACGGCGGCGGTGAGGCCCTTGAGCTTCGCGGCGGCGAGTTGCACGTCGGCCTCGACCGGCTTGGCTTCCAATCGTTTGAGATCGATCTTTTCTTTTTCCCAAGCGGCTTTGGCCTGTTCGACTTTGAATTCGGCTTCGAGCAATTCGAGCTTGAAGCGCCGGGCCTGATCTTTATCGGCATCGGTGAGCATCTTGTTCGCGGCGAGGCCAATCTCGAACGCTTCGCGGCCGCGGTCGTGCCCTTCCTTGGCGTATTTATGCGTCGTTTCCGCTGTTGTCACGGCCAGCTTTTGCAGATCGATGAGGGCGGGGAGATCGTCCTTTTGCCATTGGGCTTTCACGACTTCCTGCTTCGCCCCGAGCACGGCCGCTTCGGCTTGATCGAGTTTCGAGCGATATACAGAATCGTCGATCTGAAACAGCGGATCGCCGATTTTCACCTCTTGGCCTTCGCGGACGTAAACCTCGGTGATGGTCGCGCCGCTGAGCGCGGGCAAAGCAGGTGCGTCGACGCGCGCGATGCCGAGGGTCGCATCGACGTTGCCGAGGACGGTCAACCCTTGGGCGGGCGACGCCGGTTTTGGATCTTTCTTGGGCGCATCGCCGCCGGCGCCGTTGTTCGTGTCTTGCGTGTGCAGCAGGCGGTTGGCCGCAACGAAGCTGAAGGCCAGCAGCGCGAGGGCGAACAACCAAGGCAAAGCTTTCCAACGTGCGGCGATCATCGGACGCCCTCCTGGGGGCTGGGGGCCGGCGCCAAAGGCACCGGGTTGTGTTCCACTTCGAGGCGGCCTTCGTTCAATTGATAGACTACGTCGGCGTAGGCCTTCATGCGGTCGTCGTGGGAGACCACGAAGATCGCGGCTTGTCGGGCGCGGGCGGCGGCCCGTAGCAATTCCAGTACGATCTGCCCGTTCTCCCAGTCCAAGGCGCTGGTTGGCTCGTCGGCGAAGATGAAGGTCGGGTTCTTCACCAGTGCCCGGCCGATGGCCACACGCTGCTTTTCGCCGCCGGACAGCTGCGCCGGTTTCTTGGTCTTCTGTTTGTCGAGTCCCAACCGGCTGAGCATATCTTCCGAGCGCCGGCGGGCTTCGGTATCGCCCACCCCCACGCCCCATTTGAGCACAATTTCGAGCTGCTGGCGAGCGGAAAGAGCCGGGAACAGATTATATCCTTGGAAGATGAAGCCGGTGTGCCGGAGGCGGAATTGCTCCCGCTGGCTCTCGGACATCGCCCAGACATCGACCGTCTTGCCTTGATCTTGGGCGAACACGTGGCCGCTGTCCGGCGGCAAGAGGCCCGAAAGCACTGCCAGCAGGGTCGATTTGCCGCTGCCGCTGGGGCCCATGAGCAGGGCGAGTTGGCCGGGGTAGAGATCGACGGAGACGTCTTGGAGGGCGAAGCGCCGGAGCGCGCCGTCGCCGAACGACCGCGACATGCGGACGGCTCGGAGCACAGGGCTTGGCGGCACTTCGGGCATCGACACTCCTGAATCACTTCGCCTCAACGGGATCCATCTTGGCGTCACCGGGACCCATCTCCCGCCCCAGCGGGGCCGACTTTTACAGCCCAGGGCGGAAGCCCTGGGTAGACGTTCGCCTTTGCTTCCGCCCCGAAGGGGCCGGCTTTGAGAAACCAACTACGCCGGCCCCTTCGGGGAGGATATTATTCTTCAAACTCACCCAGGGCTTCCACCCTGACTGCCAACTGCCAACTGCCGAATTACCTCA
>JBBRUN010000168.1:0-9893 GCA_038247765.1 Gemmatales bacterium
AGCCCTCCGAGGCAGCCAAGCGCCGGGCCATTCCAACACTCGGAGGGCTGACGCCCACCGCTCGGGTTGTGAAACTCATCTCGATTCGCTGCCTCGGAGGGCTTACGCCCACCGCTCGGATAAATACTGAACAAGATATCCCAGTTTGTTTGACTTCCCAAAACGAGAGCGTATATCCTATTGTACATTCGTACGCAATTCGCTTCTCCACCATGAGGGCTTCCCCATGGTCGCCACCGAGTCCATCCTCGACGACCCGTTGTTCAAAGCCGCCGAGTACCGCGCCGACGGGTACACTTGGGATTCCGCCGCCCTGAAGCTCAACATGACCGCCACCGAATTGCGCGGCCTCACCCTGCAACAGCAAAAGCGCTGGAACAAACTCCTGCGCGCCGCCGACCGCGCCGTGCTCGGCGAAGCCGGGCGGCAGGCCAACCGCGTCCTGCGGCACATGCTGCGCGACGAAGACATCCACATCCAACTGAAAGCCGCGGAGATCCACTTCCGCGCTTGGTCCGCGATGCTGCGCCACACGCCCAAAGCCAAACGCGGCCACGCCGAATTCGGAATGCCTTACGTCGAGGAGAACTACACCCATGAACAGCATGTCGCATTCGCACGCACCGTTATCGACGTGTTCGGAAATCCGGCCCCGCGCGACGACGACGGCGATGATCGGAGCGGCCCGGATCGACCCGGTGGCATTCCTCCAATGGGTCCTGACGGAACCGGGTCGGGTGGCCAATCCGATGGCGGCGGTGCACCGGGATCTGCAGAACCATCTGAGCGCGCATCGGCTGGCTCTGGTGGAGCTGCCGCGGGACCACGGGAAGACGACGCAGGTCTGTCTGCGCGTCTTGTGGGAGCTGGGCCGCGATCCGAACTTGCGGATCAAAATTGTCTGCGCATCCGAGAGCATCGCGGTGGATCGGTCCCGGTTCCTCCGGCACAGCATCGAGCAGAACCCCAAGATTCGCAGGGTGTTTCCGCACCTCCGCCCGAGCGAACCGTGGCTGGCGCAAGCCTTCACCGTGGAGCGGAAGCCGGGGATACTGGGATCGAGTGTGGCGGCCTTCGGCATCGGCGCGGCCTCGACCGGGACGCGCGCCGACTTGCTGATCTGCGACGACGTCGTGGATGTGAAAGCGCTCTACTCGAAAGCTCACCGCGATCGGGTGACCGAGGACTTCACGAACAACTTGTTCAACCTGCTCGAACCGACCGGGCGCTTCTGGGGCCTGTCGACCCCGTGGCACTCGAACGATCTCAACGCCCGGTTGAAAGCGAACCCGTCGTACAATCTGTTTCGCCACGCCATCGGACCGAATTTGGAACCGCTTTGGCCGGAGAAATGGTCGACGGCGGCGCTGGCGGATCGGCGCGCCGAGATCGGCGAGTCGTCGTTCGCACGGGGCTACCGACTGGCATCGATCAGCGACGACGAAGTGATGATCCGGCCGGAGTGGATTCAATTTTGGAGCGAAGCGATTCCGCGCGAGCGCTTCGATTCCGTGATCCTCAGCGTCGATCCGGCGGTGAGCGCGCAGGCGTCGGCCGATGCGACGGGCCTCGTGGTGCTGGGGAAGTTGGGCACGGAGATCCGGGTGCTCGCGGCCTTGGCGATGCGGGTGCCGACGCATCGGTTGCTGGAGATTCTGGCGGCGTGGGATCGCCAGTGGCAACCCGATGTCATCTTGTTCGAATCGAACGCCGCGTTCGACGGCATCCGCGATTTATTCCTGCGCCACACGGCCTTCGGCGCACGGCTCCAAGGCGTGAAGCAACACAAGCAGAAGATCATCAGAATGGGGAACTTCGCGGTGCCGGTTCAAAACGGGACGGTGCGATTGCAGGGCCGTGCGGGGCTGGTCGAAGCGAGTCAGCAGCCGTTGTTCGACGAGATGACGGCCTTCCCATTCGGGGACCACGACGATTTGGCCGACGCGGCGGCGTCCGGTGCGGAGCACCTGCTCGTGGCCCGCGAACCGCGGCTGTGGGGATGAGTGCGCTTCCGTTCCGATGCGCAGAACACTCGCTCTGTCCGAAAGTCCGACCCGGTTTCGTACCAACTCATGAATCGGCTATTACTGCGGATACTGAACTGGTAGACTATGTAGGTAATTTGGATTATCGGAATCGTTCCGAATGCGATCCCCGCCGTCCCTCACTGAGGAGAGACATGATGTTTCTACGGATGTGCTCAATCGCTTTCGCAGTTTGTTACCTGCAAACATGGGCGTTCGGCCAAGATCCGACCGCGCTGAAACTGCAGTACCGCGAGTTGAGCGAGCGCCAAACCTTGAAATTCAAGCTGGACGGGAAAGAGCATACCGATCCCATCGGGCGTTTGAACTGGGACTTCCCCGCCGTGACGTTCGCCACCGTCGGCTTGGATCCCAAGCTTTCGACCTTTTGCATCGAACCGCTGGTCCCCGTTGTGGCGGGAACCGAATACGCGTTTGAATTGGAGCCATTCGGTACTCCGAAAGACTTCAACTTGAAAGACGACGATGCGGGCCGCAAGGAAGCCGAGCGCCGCACCAAATTCGTCCGCGAACTTTACGGCCGGGCTTACCCGGACGTGTTGAAAGATCCGAACGTCGCGGCCCCGGCGTTCCAACTGGCACTTTGGGAAGTGATGTTCGAAACGAAAGTCCCCGAAGGCCCGGCCCCATTCGCATTGAACAGCGGCACCTTCCAAACGAACTTCCCTAGAGCAGACACAACACCCTTATTCGCGACCCGAGCCGCGAGCTATTTGAAGGATCTCACCGGCGACGATGCGATCTTTTCGGAGACGCCGATCCTCGCGGGGCAAGAACTGGTGCGACTGACCGGGGGTCGCAACGACAACGGCTTGGTGGCCCAATCGCAGATCGCACTCCGCAATCGCGGAGGCGTCTCCAATTCGGCCGGCGGCAGCGGTGGCGATTTGGGCGGCGTCGGTCCGGTGGGAACCGCCCTCGGGGGAGGCCTCGGTCGCTTCTCGCCGACGCTGGGTGGCTTGGGTGGCGGTGGAGGAGGAATTGGGGGTGGCGGATTCGGTGGCGGCTTCGGAGGTGGATTCGGCGGTACGAACACTGGCTCGACGAATTCGCCCGGCACGACAAGCCCGCAAACGCCGACGACTACGACGGAAATCTCCAATCCTAGCGACATCAACCCGATCATCCCGCAAGACACGACGCCTAATCCGAACCCGAATCCGAACCCCATTCCGAATCCAAATCCGATTCCGGCGCCGCCGGCCGTGCTGCTCGGGCTGATCGGCGCCGGCCTCTTCGGTCTGCGGCGCTATCGGCAGATCCGCAACCGGGCCTGAGTCGATCTTGCATTGAACCGACCGCGCCGGTATGTGCCCGCCAACTCCGGTGGGGCTATTCCATGCGTGCGACCCGAATTCTTCCGTTCGTACTGTCGATCGGCTTCGCCGGATGCGCCGACGTCCTCTCCGACCGCTCGATCAATGGCATCGTCAACAAGAAGGTCGAGACGCCACCCGTGAAGCCGGCGTCGGTCGAATCGGCGGCCCGCGTCGATAAAACCGGCCGGCAGCTCTTGGCCGGCTCACCATTCTTGGGCGTCGAAGTCGCCTTCCAAACCATCGACCACGCCGAGCCGGAATTGTTCCACCGCGATGCGCATGGGTTGTTCATTTCGGAAGGCTTGGTGACCAAGTGCAAATCGAACGACCAACTCGCGGCGGTGCTGGCGTCCGAGATCGCGCACATGGTCGCCGAGTCGCGGATGACCGAGCGGATGCAACTGGCCGAGCCGATGCCTGCGGGAACCAAACTCGACGGTACGACCGACTTCGACCCGGCCCGTTCCATCGAATTGGCGCGCTTCGAAAAAATGGCCCGCGGACCGGCGGAGAAGAAACTGTGGGCCTCGTCCGACCCGAAGACCATCGCCAAAGGGATGCTGAAGGACGCCGGCTTCGACCCGAAGGTGCTGGACGAAGTCGCGCCGCTGTTGCGGGACGCGTCGAAGAACCAAGTGATCGCGAAGCAATTCGGCGGCCGTGGGGAGTCGCCTCGTTGGAGTCATTAGTCATTCGTTTTGAGAGTCCATTGCCTGACGATCTCTGTCCGAATGACGAATGACTCATCTCTTCAATGAATACAGCACCGCAGCTGCGGCCAATCTCCGGGCGCTGTCGGGCGTGTGGCTCAGGCAGTCGGTCGATTTGTGATTCTCGAGCGCGCAGCCGATGTCGTACTTGCTGTAGATCACGACCCAGCGATCCTTGATTTTGATCCCTTCCAAGGCCGGCGGCAGATCCTCGAAACCCGTGTCGTTGCCGGCTTGAGCGTTGCCCGCTTTCTCCCGCCGTTTGACGGTTTTGATCGCCGTGCGGTTGAGCTTCTCCGAGAACAGCAGATCGTCGACGGGGATCGGTTCGAGCTTGTTGTCCGGGAACATCTTCGCGGCGAATTTGCGGAAGGCTTTGTCGAACTCCGGTTGGCCGCAGCAGGCGTCGGCGAAGAGCACCGCCCCGCTTTGCAGGTTCGCCTTGATGTTGTCCGTATCCTCGGCGTCGAACTCGAACGACTTCTTCCCGTGCATGTAGAGGAACTTGTATTTGAAGAGATCTTCGTGGTTCGCCGGGAGTTGCTCGACGCCGACGACGACATCGAGCTTGGCCTCCTCGCGCAGGTAGTTCATCAGGTTCCGCATCGCGGCCGGGGCCGGCGGCTGCTCGCCGATCTTGATCTGCACCGGCTTCACGAAGCCTTTGACGGTCTCGAGTTCGTCCTTGCCCGCCGCGAGTTTGATCGTGCTGAGCCGTTGCTTCGGCGGCTCCATCCCCGTGGCGTAGGCGATGATGTTCATGCCGAGGTGGAAAGCCGACTCGCCGCGGTTCGCGGCCGGCTTGCCGGACGGAGCCATGTATTTCGATTCCTCCCAGTAGCCGGTGATCGGCTCCGGGAAGAAGACCATCACCGTCCGGCAACCGCGGTCGAGGCATTCGACGTTTTTGAATTCCGTCGGCGGCACCGCGAAGTGCGTGCGCCAGATGGCGTGCTCGGGGGCCATCGCTTTCAGTTCGGTGCCGTCTTCTTTGAACATCTTCTTGATGAGATCGCGCATCCCGTCGGCGAAGTCTTTGCTTCCGCAGCAGGCCTCGGCGATCACGAAGCCCCCTTCTTCGATGTACTTCTTCAGCAGCTTTTCTTGTTGGCCTGTCAACCGGGGGGCCTCGTGGCCGTTGATGAGCAAGATCGGCGATTGCACGAGCACGCCGACTTCGTCGAGAATGTCTTGATCGGTCGGGAACGACTTGCGACGCGGATCGTAGACCTGCCAACCGAGAGGCAAGTTTTTGAACAGTTCCCGGCTGGCGTAGTCGGCGAGGTTGCGGGCGTCGTTCTGCTTGCGATTCCAACCGACGATGGCGTCGTCCGCCCCTTTCTCGATCAAGATGCCGTCTTTGATGACGGCGTCGCCGTGGGCGAGTTTGGAAATCAGTACCGGGCTACGGCCCTTGGACAAGAACAGCAGGGCGAAGGCGGTGGCCATGACTTTGGTCTGATCCTCGGCGACGCCGGTTTCGGACGCCCACGAGCCGTCTTTATTTTGCGTCCGCACCAGCCAATCGCAGCCTTCGCGGTACCAGTCGAACTTGCCGATGAAGCGCTGGCCCGAGAGCCGGCCGACGCGCTCGATGCCGTAGATGTTATAAAAGGTCGATTTGCTCTCGATGGCTTTATCGAAGGCGAAGCGTGTGTCGCTACCGATCCAGTTCATGCCCCGGCGGATGTACTCGTTCTCGGCGTACTGGCCGCACTTTGCGGCGACGCCGGTCTTGGCGTCGAGTAGTTGGGCACTCTCGTTCAGGCCCATGCGGGCGATGACCAACCCGGCGACCCCGGCGACCGTCATGGTGAAGCTGGCCTTCTTGAATTCCTCGATGTAGCTCCAGTAGCCGGTATCGCGAGTTTCCTTGACTTGCGTCGCGATGTACAGCGCGCGGATTTCTTTCCAAAGTTCGTCGGGAATCTTTGCCCCGGCCTGTTTGCCCGAGTACAGCCCGAGCAACGCGTACTGGGTGTTGGACGCGTCGGGGCGGTCGAGGTCGTTGATTGGGTAACCCCAGCCGCTGAGTTTGCCTCGCTCTTTGCGGGCCGTCTTGCCGAGCCAGTCGGTCAGGGCTTGAATCTGCGGGAGATCCTTCGGGTTGCGCGCTTCGGCGAGGCACATGATCTTCAGCGCGACGACATAGGTTTTCTCCGGCTTCAACTTCCGCAGAAAATCGAGCACCGCAGACAGGTCTTTGTCGTCTGGTTTGACGCCGCAGTTCAGCATGGCCAAACAGCCGAGGGCCGTGACGCCCCCTTCCATGCCGGTGATCTCGTTGAGCCAGAAGCCTTCCCAGTGCTGGGTCGCCTTGCGGTTGACGCGCAGGTATTGCACGCCGGTGTCGATGGCCTTGTTCACTTTGTTGACGGTATCGCGCTCGCCGGTCGGCGGCGCGGCGTCCGAGCGCGATGTCGAAATCAGGCAGAAGGCGAGTCCGACCAAGACGATGCGATGGATCATTCCTGACTCCCGGCGTGTGGGCCTTTGGTATTTGGCATCGGGCGGTTTTTCCGGCTGATTTCTGATCGCTGACAGTTGTCCCCCACGAAATCTGGTGAACCGAAACAGCAATCAGCAATCAGCGATCAGCGATCAGTAAAACGAGACGTTGCACGTTTGAGTGAGTGCCAAAATCCAATCTCGCACCCCTCCGGGCGAACGCAATGGCACTCTGTCATTATATCCGCTAAACTCTCTATCCTCCAATGCCCTCTCTCACTCACTGGCGGCCCATGAGCCTCATCGCCGATCCCGCCCGCCCGACCCGTTACCGATACGTCATCCTCGCGCTGCTCTGCTTCTTAGCGATGATCACGTACATGGACCGCGCCGCCAACGGCAACGCGAAAGCAGACATCCTTGCCGACCTCAACAAAGAGCGCGCGGACGACCGCCAACTCGACATCGAGAACGATTATTTTCTCGTCTTGATGGCCTTTCAACTCGCCTACGCCCTGTTCGAAATTCCCTCGGGGTGGCTCGGCGACACCTACGGTCCGCGCAGCACCTTGCTGCGCGTCGTCTTATGGTGGTCGGCGTTCGTGGCCCTCTGGGGGTTGACGGGCCAGTGGCTCTTCGGCGGCCTGATTTTCATCGGCTATTGGGGCTTGGTCGCCATCCAGTTTTTCTTCGGCGTCGGCGAGGCGGGCGCGTTCCCAAACATCGCCAAAGCCTTGTACAACTGGTTCCCCGCGGCCGATCGCGGCTTCGCCAAATCGGCCGTTTGGGTGTCGGCCCGCTTCATGGGCGGCCTCACGCCGGCCCTGTGGCTGCTCTTGACCGACAAGCAATTCGCGGGCTGGACGTGGAACGAGGCGCTGTGGCTCTTCGCCGGCATCGCCGTATTCTGGTGCGTCCTCTTTTACTGTTTCTTCAAAAACAAACCGGCCGAAGTGAAGGCCGTGAACGCCGCCGAGTTGGCGAAGATCGACGCCGGGAGGAAGCCGCCGGCGGCCCACATCCGTATGCCGTGGCGGAAGATTTTCCTATCGCGGAACCTCTGGGCCGTCTGCGGAATGTACATCGTCACCAACTTCTGTTGGTACTACCTCATGTACAACCACCCCCGCGCGATGAAAGAGCAATTCAAAAGTTGGGCCATGCACGCAGACGGCACGCCGAGTGGCGAGGGGAAACTAGCGTTGGCCCTGTTGAGCGGCGCACCACTCCTCATCGGCATGTTCGGCTGTCTGCTCGGCGGGCTGCTTTCGGATCGCTACATCCGCCGGACGGGGGATCGCAAATGGGGCCGGAGGCTATTCGGCATCATCGGCTACGGCGGGGCGGGCCTGTGTTACCTCATGGCGGCGGGGATCAAACTCGACGACCCGGACAACCTGCTCGTGTACGCGGGGATGCTGATTTTAATGGGCTTCATGAACGACCTCATCATGGCCCCGGCGTGGGCCGTCTGCCAAGACATCGGTCAGGAGTACGCCGCGACGGTGTCGGGAACGATGAACATGGTCGGCAACTTATTCGGGGCCGTGTCGGGCATCTTGGTGACGGGGTTGATGCTGAAGCACTTCCCAGGCACGAACGGCATCGTGTATCTATTCGGCCTGTACGCCTGCTTCTACTTCTTTGGCTGCGGCCTGTGGATGCTCATCGACGCCAGCAAACCGATTGTCGCCGAACCAGCGAATCATTGAAGCCCTACGCCGGCTGCGCGAACAGCGTCGGCGGCATGACCGGCTCGGCTTCGTCCGTCGTAGCCGCCTCCGGCTTCGCGTCGTGGTATTCGTGCACCGTCACGACGCCTTTCTCCAGAATCAAATACGTGCAGGGTTTCTCCGTCCAACAGCCGCTGTTGAAGTACGACACCGGCCGTTCGACGCGTTCCATGGCCAAGTGGGTGTGGCCGCAGCAGACCGCATCGCAGCCCTTTTTCCAGGCGTAGTCTACGGCCCCTTCGCGGATCTTGTCGCTGCTGCGCAGGAAGACTTTGCTCCGCCGCTTGGCGAGCTTGGCGAAGTGGTGGGACTTGTCGAGCCGCTGTAACCAACGGTACGCCGTGTCCGCGAGCCACGTCGTGATCGGGTAGCGCTCGATGAATTGATCGAACTGATGCCCGTGCAGGAACATCACTTTCTGTCCGGCCGATTCGACGATGATCTCGTCCACGACCGTGACGCCGACGAGGTGCGAGACGATCTCGGCGGAACCGTCGTGGTTCCCGGCGACCCAGATGACTTCGATGTCGTCCGAGAGTTTGCGGATGGTCGAGAGGACCTTCCAATGCGTCTTCTTCAATCGCCGGAAATCGATGGAGTCGAAGACATCGCCGTTGAGGATGAGCCGCTTCGTACGCAACCGCTTTTCGTCGATCGATTCAAGCAAATCGACCAAGGCCTTGGCTTGGCAATTGTCGCTGCCGAGGTGAATGTCCGACAGAATCACGGCGTCCGGAATCGTCACGGGGAAACCCTCCCGAGCCACAACATCCATGTCTGTGGAAGATCGTACTGAATCTTTGCGGCGGAAATGTGTGAAGTCCGTGAAGATCGCATTCTTTTGGTTCGATGGAAGAACGGCGGCGCCTCCCAGTATTGTAGATGTATCGAGCATTCTGGAAATCCGCGGCTATGCGAATCGTGAGTATCACAGCCGGTGCGGCCGGGATGTTCTGCGGCAGTTGCATGCGCGATAACACGCTCGCTTCGGCCTTGATCGACCTCGGTCACGACGCACTTCTCGTGCCTATGTACACGCCGATTACCACCGACGAAGTCGACGCCAGCGCCGGTCGGCCCGTCTTCTTCGGCGGCGTCAACGTCTTCTTGCAGCAATCGAAATTTACGGCGTGGGCCTTCCGGCGCACCCCGCGCTTCGTCGATGCCATGTTCAACAACCGCAGGTTTCTGCGTTGGGTCGGCCGCTTCGCCGAGCGCACTGATTACTCGCGGTTGGGCAATCTGACGGCGTCGATGCTGCGGGGCCTCGACGGCAACCAACGCAAAGAAGTCGGCAAGCTCATCGACTGGTTGAAGTCCGACATCCGGCCCGACGTTGTGCTAATGACCAATGCGCTTCTCAGCGGCATGGTGCCCGAACTGCACCGGCAGTTGAACGTCCCGATTTTGACGACGCTGCAAGGGGACGATATTTTCCTTGATGAACTGCCTGAGGCGGATCGTCGCCGCTGCATCGAGTTGATCCGCGCGAACGACGCCTTCACCGCCGGGTACATCGCCACGAGCGCCGCCTACGCCGACTACATGGCCGGGTATTTGGGAATCGACCGCGCGAAGATTCACGTCGTGCATCCGGGGATCAACACAAAGCCCCATGGCGGTATCGCCACCCGGCCC
>JBBRUN010000169.1:0-9868 GCA_038247765.1 Gemmatales bacterium
GTGGCCATGGTGCTGGTGGCGCTGTTGGGCTTGGGCGCGGCATTCGCGATGCTGAACAAGGATGACCGCCCGAAGCCGGAACCGGACGTCTTGGTGGTGATGCAAAAGGAATTGGATAATGGGAACGAAGTCATCCTCGTCCCCGAAACGGGCCGGCCGCGGCGGCACCGCTGGGTGGTGGGTAGCCCGGAGATCGGTAAAGGATTGGCCGGGGGCACGGGTTTCGAGGCCCTCGACGCGAGTGTATTGGAGTTATACCCCGACACCCCGGAACATTTCCTGCTCCGCGGCAAGTTGAGATTCGCCACGACGCGGTTCCTCAACGACGCCGGCGAACACCCGTACATCGGATTCTTCGTCGGGGGTCAAAAGACCGTCGCCCCCGGTAATCCCGCCGTGACGGCGTACTCGCTGACTGGACTGCAATTTCAAGACGGGCCGATGGCGGTGCCCGTGAGGGCGATTCGCTTCCAACTCGTGCACTTCATCCACCGGGATGGCGAGTTGCAACCGAAGCGTCACACGACCTTGGGATCGCTCGGTTTTACCCCGTCGGAGGGATTTCCGGGGCCGTGGCGCGAATTCTCCATCGAAGTGACCGCCGATTCGGTGAAGGCCGGATGGATTCGCGACGGCGCTCTGCAACTGCTCACCCCCACGAACAAACGCGCCATCGACGCCCGCGAAATGGAAGTACAATTGGCGGCGCAACAGCGCCGATTGGATGTGGACCCGGCCGTTGTCGGCCTCGAATTGCCGCCGTGGAACCCGCGCGGGGCCGTCGGCGTTTGGGGCTTTAAAGCGGCCGTGGAATTCGGTGAAATCTCGTTGCAAAAACTCCCTTGACCCTCGATTCGGAGAACGCATGCCTGACGTCGACATCACCAATTACGCCGGTGGCAGCACACTGCCCAGGAATTTCACGGCCACCGGCACGTATGACCCGAGCGGCGTCGGAGATCCTTTGCCGGTGGTGATCCTCGAAGATAGCGATGGGACTCTCATCGCCACCGGAGTGACGACGCGCGTGTCGGCCGGGATCTGGCAGTCGGTTTTCACTCTGACGAGGGACTACGACGACTTGAGCCTGCTCGCCACGCTGGGAAGCGCCGACGCCGATGAACCGCACATGATCATCCGGGAATTCCCGACCATGTCGATCGATCCGCTGCCGGGGCCTCCGGTCGGGGGTACGTTCGCGGGCGGACTCATGGGAGCCGCCGCATTGATCCCACCCGCGCCTTGGCCCCCGTTCGATGTCACGGGGACGTACGCAGCGAACGTGGCCGCCATCATTGTCGCGGCTTTCAGCTACAAGCCGAACAATCGGGTCGATTCGATCTTGGCTTGCGTTCCCGCGCTGTTGGATCCCGCCACAATGCAGTGGAAAGCCAGACTCACGATCAGTCTTCCCGCGAACCGCCGGTTGGTCGTCCGAGCCGTCGCCATCAATAACAAAGGGAAGATCTTGGGAGCCGTCGCCAATCGCGCTAAGAAGGCCTAACCCAGCACCGTCACCGTGCCCCGGCCGCCGTCGACCTTCAGGCGCTGGCCGGTGCGCAGGCTCCTCACCACTCCCGGCAACCCCGCTACGGCGGGCAAGCCGAACTCACGGGCCACGATGGCCCCGTGCGACAGCACGCCGCCGGTTTCCATCACGAGCGCCTTCGCCCTCGCGAACAAAGGCACCCAGGCCGGGTCGGTCGACGGGCAGACGAGCACGAACGGCTCGTCCGGCGGCTCCGCCGGTTCCGTGAGTACCAAAGCGATGCCCTCCGCGACCCCGGCCGAGAGTGCGACGCCGATCCAGGTCGTCGCGCCTTCCGGGATCGGCGCCGCCCGGCCGATTGCGTCGAGGTCGTCGCTGAACAACACCGTCGGCACTTCGTGCGACAGTAGAATTTGGCGGGATCGCTTCCGATCGGCGATGATCGACCCGAGGTCAACTATGGTCAATTCTTCGGGGCGCAAATAGAAGATGCCGCCATTGAGTTTCAATCGCCCGTCGAGTTCGACGAGGACGCGCCGAATCACGGCGTAGCCCATGAGTAGATAATGCTTGGCCGCTTCGCGTACCCCGAGTAGTATCCGCAGATTCTCCGCCGTCTTCGCCCCGCCGAGGCGCGGCGAGCCGACCAACCTCGCCTCGTTGGCGATCCGCTTCCAGAGGTCGTCGTTCGTCAGTTTGCCGACGGTTTCGATCTGCGCGGCAATCGCATCGAAGCCCGAGTTCGACTTCGGCGCGTGCCCCCGGAGTTTCGCCACAGCCACGGGATCTTCGCTCCAGCGCGGTTGGGCGAGTTCCATTTCGTTGCGGCAGCGGTGTCCGAAGCGCTCGAGGAAAATCGCTTCGCTCAGCGACCCATTGGCCAAGGCGCGAATCCCGTCCGCGATGGCGGCGTCCGCTGCCGGCTTGGCACCCTGCGCGATTTCGGCGAGTGCACTGTGCGCGCGTTCATCGCCGAGTTTCGGCCGCAACAGGTTGAATAGGTGCGTCCAAGCGAGGTCGGCGAGCACCGTCGCCTTCAAGCTTTCGCGGGCGAAATCGACGAGCGTGCGCTCGGTCCACTCCGCGAGTAACTGCCGCAATCGTTGTATCGAAATCACTGCCCAATCTTGGGCCAGCGCCTCTTTCGCCTCGGCCGCGAATTTCGGCGCGACCTCCTTCAAGAAGCGGTCTGGGTAGCTCGCCATCATCAACCGCGGCACCCGGCTCATCCGCCAGAGCCGCCAGACCGTTCGCGGCATTCGCACGATTCCGCCGGGGCCGCCGAAACCGAGCAGGGTCGGCGCCGGGTTGAGCGCGAGCTTCGGATCGGCTTTGAAGTTGGCGAAAGGGTACGCGAATGGCGGCCGGGCGAACTGCATCCGCGGGAGCCGCGACAGGTTCATCATCGGCCGGCCGGCGACGAGATCGAACGCGGATTGATCGCCGAGGGAAACGTCCGGGTTGGCGCCGAGGTCGCGGTTCATCGCGCCGAAGCCGCCGTCCTGCGCGAGCATCCGGCTCACGATGGCCCACGTCATCGGCGTCGGCTCGGGGAGCACCTCGGCGATGCTCATCGAAACCCAGACGGTGCCGCCCGGTTCGGCGAGGAAGCCGAGCGAAGCGATGGTCGCCCGCCGGAGCGATTCGCGCTCGGCGGCGGTGGCCGTGGTGATCGGCCGGGCCTGCAGCAGAAAGTACGACCCCCCGGCGATGGCCCACTCGATGTCGCGCGGGGCGCCGTAACAGGCTTCGACTTTCCGCGCCAAATCCGCGAGCGCTGACAAGTCGTTGTCACTCAGGCACAGGTCGGTCTGCCGGGGGCCGTCGATGGGGCGCTCGCCCGTAGGCGTGAACTCCATCGTTTTCAGCCCGGCGTGCTTCTCCGCGGCGATGCCGGTGGCCAAGTTCACGCGGAATCGGTCGGGTGTCACGCGCCCGCTGACGACCGCTTCGCCGAGTCCCCACGACGCTTCGACGCTCAGGTGCTCCCCCGTCGGATCGTTCGGATCGCGGGTGAACAACACCCCGGCGACATCTGCGGGAACCAGTTGCTGAACGACCACGGCCATGGCGGCGCCGTCGTCGGCGATGCCCTGCTGCCGGCGGTAGGCGATGGAGCGCTCGGTGAACAGCGACTTCCAACAGCGCTCCACGGCCTTCGACAAATCGACTTCGCCGACGACGCCGAGGATGGTTTCTTGTTGGCCCGCGAAACTCATCTCGGCCCCGTCTTCAGCCGTCGCGCTGGAGCGCACCGCGACCGCGCCGCCGCCGAGTTCGCGGTACGCCCGTTGAAGAGTCCGCACGAATTCGCCATCGCTCGCGGCACCGTGTTGGAACAGACGGCGGTAGGCATCGGTCGTGATGACGAACCCCGGCGGCACGGGCAACCCGGCCGCCGCCGTTCGGGCGAGGCTGAGGCCTTTGCCACCGACTTGCAGCAGCGCGTCGCCGACGATAGCGGCGAACGGGAGAATATCGGGCATGGGGTCAGTTCGCTTTCTTCTTCTTCAGCACGTTTCCGTCTTCGAGGATCGACCAAATCTGGTCCCAGACGAGCGCGGGGGCGGGCTGTTGCGGGCCGTTGGCCGCCCACGAATTCGCGGCGGCCTGCAGGCAGGCGAGGACATCGCCGCGCACGCCGTGATCGCTGGCTTGCAATTTCGGAGCTGCGGCGGGCTTTGCTGCCGGCGAATCGCGTTTGAAATCGAGCGGCTTGCCATCGAGTGCGAGGTTACACAACTCATCGGCGCGTTTGTTTTTCTCGCGCCGGATGTGCGTGAGCGTCACGCGGTCGAATGGCCGCCGCAGAGCCTGCGCTTCAGCGTAGAGGTCTTGCAGATCCGCGTTCTTCACGCGGTACTCGCCGTTCATCTGCTTCACCATCAGCTCGCTGTCGCTGAGGATGTCGAGCTGTTGCAAACCCAGTTCGGCGGACTTCTCGAGCGCGCGGATGAGGGCCGTGTATTCCGCGATGTTGTTCGTAGCGGTGCCGATGGTCGCGGCCCCATCGATCGGGGGTTGGCCGTCGATGGCGATGACGAATGCGAACGCCGCCGGGCCGGGGTTGCCGCGCGAGCCGCCATCGACGTGGATTGTGGCTTTCATGGGGGAATCCGTATTTTTAACAACAGGGATTCTAAGACCGGGGGGCGGGGCTGACACCCCGCCGGTGAAATGGACGGGCGCTGGTTGCTTCTGGAAACATCCGAAGTCGCCCGCGCGGGCTTGGCACTCGATGGGGATGTCGTGGCTTCGGTGGCGCTGCCGAAGGGCCGCGAGCAGAACCGGGCCCTCGTGCCGACGGTCGGTGGGCTTCTCGAACAGCGCAGCTGGAAGGTCGCGGAGTTGTCCGGAATCGCCGTCGGCATCGGGCCGGGGAGCTATACAGGTTTGCGAATCGGCCTGATGCTGGCGAAGACGCTGGCCTATGCCACCGGGTGCAAAATCGTGGCGGTGCCAACCTTCCACTGGCTGGCGGCGTCGGTGGTTTGCGCGGACGAAGTGGATGTGATCGCCGACGCTTTGAAGCAGACGCTCTACGCGCAGAAGTTCGGCCCGGCGGATCCGCTCGGTGTCCGACTTCCAACATCCGAGTTGCGAGCGCTGAAACTGGCAGCGTGGATTGCGACAGTCTCGGAGAATCAAGCCGTCACCGGGCCTGGGTTGGAACTCCACTCGAGTGCCGTGCCCGCGACCGTGCACACCGTCCCCAGCGCCTCGGTCGATGTTTTCGACGCGTTGGTGAAGGTTGCCCGGAGTTTGCCGGGGCTATCGCGCGACGAACTGTTCTCGCTCGAACCGCTGTACGTCCGAGGGAGCTCGGCGGAGGAAAAGGCGAAAGAACTCGCCCTTTCGTGACGCGATTACTTCCCGCCCGTCATCGGCATTGGCTTCGGCGGATCGATTTCGATCCGCGGTGTGCCGGCGCCCGGTGGAATGACCGTCGGGCTGTGCAGGAGCATCGAATCGTGCGGGATGCCCGAGCCGGCGTAGGCCGGGGCGTGGCTGTAGCCGACCGGCGCCGCGGCGTGAGGCATGCCTACGCCGCCGCCACCGCACGAGGCACAACCCGGTGCCCCGATGCCGACGGGAGCGCCTTCGAAGCCGCCGTAGCCAATGGGAGCCGCTTGCATCGGGGCGCCAACAGGGGCGACCCAAGCCCGGCGACCGGGGAAAATCGAGCCGCCGCAGGGGGCTCGATGGCAGAGCGGACGATTGGCGCAACCCACGGCGGACAGACCGCCGGCACCGAGAATGCCCAAGAGTAAGATGCGGCGAACCATGAGAAACCCCTCCCGACCTTGAGAGCGCAGCGGAGTGCGAATGCAATCCGGAGCCGATCCATCAGTAAACGCGGGTTCCGTCCCGGGTGCGCCGCGGCGGTCACCGCAACGCACGCTGTAGTATGCGCGGGCTACGGGGGTGTGCAACTCCGGGGGGGTTGAATCGTTCCGCAAAGCGCGGAAGCTGGAAGCGATCCCCGGATCGCGGGGAGTGACGGGTGTGGGCAGTGTGTGCCGATGCGCGAAGCTGTGCGGTCGGTGGGCTAGGCCGGTGGAAAATCGACCGTCACTTCCGGCGCTCCGCGATGGAATTACCAGTGAACGTGTGCCCCGTGTGGCAACCGGTGCAGAATACGTACCCGCCGGCCCGCATCCCGCTGACATGGTCGCCGGCGTAGGCGTAAAACAGCGCGCTCTTGCCGGGGACGGGTGCCGTCGCGACTTTGCCATCGGGCCCCAAACCCACGAGCAAAGTCGGCGATCCCACGGGAAGTGTCGCTTCGAAGAAGCTGTTCTTCCGATCCACGGCCACTTCCAAAAGTTTTTCCAATCGCCCCGGCACGATCACCTGATCGGGGTCGTCGTAACGGTCCCGATGCGAGGTGTAGAATGCGATTTTTTCGATGCTACCCGTTGCAAAAGGCGCGAATATCGGCCCGCTGCCGATGGCCGGCGTCTGCCCCGGAAAATGGCCGGTGGCCACTTCCATGAGCTGGCGATTTTCGACTTTGCCCGCGGGGCCGAAATACCGTTTCCCGCCCGCCAGTTGGATCGACTTATTCTCATCCGCGGGCCACGCGGTGGGGAACTGCAACCCTTTCGCCGCGAATTCGATGGGCCGCTCGCAGACCGCGACCGGCTCCGCATCGACCAAGTCCGGGTCGTCGAAGAGGGGCACTAACTTGGCACCGCTCGGCTCGCCCGATGGCGACCAGCCGTCCGTTTCGGCGAAGTACAAACCGTAATCGACGGGCCTCGGTTTGCCGTCCGCGGCGACCGGTGCGGCCGCGACGAACACGCCCCCGGGCGCCGGGCTCGGTGTCGCGATGCTGTACGGGCGATTGTTCTCGGCGAGCGCGTTTAGCCAACTCACGGGCGGTTCTCGGAGTCCGGGCAATTCCGCCCACGCTGCGAGCGAACTCGGCGCCGAGGTCACGGTGCCCAAGGGCGCTTGCCCGACGCGGAAGACGTCGAATTCCGGGTTCTCGTTCGACGGCGTGAACGGCGTCGGCGCCTCGGCTCGCGGCGTCATAAATACGATGTTCCCGCTGTCCAGCGGCCGGGGGCGCCAGACGGGGCTGGGCACCTTCGCGACTTGCGCGAAGTTTTCGCCCGTCGGGCTGATGGTGGCGCCGAACCAGCGATCCGTCGGCGCGGTCAAGCCTTTCGGGTCGCGACGCACCAAGCCGGTGCCGTCCGCGCCGATCACGTCGTCCAGTTTGCCCCAGATGCTGAACACGAGCGAGCGATCCGCGGCGACGTACGGCCACCGATCCCCGGCGCGACCGGCGGTCAACGGGCGCGGTTTCTGTTTCGGTTCCTTCAACCAAATTTGCATCGCCCGGCGATCGGCGCCGTTGGTGTCCGGCGTCCGGCTGGACGAGAAGACCAGCGTCCCTTCGGGCAACAGCGCGGGGTCCACATCGTCGAAATCGAGGCTGCGCCGCGCGGCATCGGACAGCTTTTCCCCGATGCTGCTGAACCGCAGCGGCGGCGCACTCGCGCAACCGGGATCGTCCGACCCACCGGTGAGAGGCTTCAAGTCCGAGCCGTCGATGCCGACGGAATAAATGCGGAAGCGACCGCCGTTGTGGCTCGTGCGCCGTCCGGCGAAGACGATGGTGTTGCCGTCGGGCGAAACGCTCGGGCTCATGACATCGATGATGACGGCGCCGTCGGGGAGTTGTTTGCCGTAGGTCAGTTCGCGGACGTGGCCACCGGGGGTGAGGATCCTCAGGCGACCGTCGTTGGCCTGCCATTGCGGTTGACCGGTGGATTTGGCTCCGATGGCGTTCGGCGAATAGTCGCCAATTTCGGAAGCCGCGCGGAGCGAAGAGGGTGCCGAGCGGGATGTGAAGACAATTGAAATCGCGGGTTTGCTTTTGACGAATCCGGCGAGCGTTGGATCGCCGGATTCGCTGAAGAAGTAGTATCCGGCAAATGCGATCGCCGCGGCTACAGCTACCGCGGAGAAAGTCCGGCTTCGCATTGCCATCGCACTCGCCTCGGTTATTTCTTCAACTTCGACAGGTCGAGTTTGAACGGGCCGCCCGGCACCGTCCACTCTTCGGGGTAATCTTTCGGAGCCATGGGGCCAGCCATTTCCGGGCCGGAGGTTGACGGCGCCCCCCCGGGAGGTGGGCCTTTGCTCGGCGGAGGGCCTACGCCAGCAGCCGGTGCGCCGGACTTCGGGGCGCTGCCTTTGCCTTCTCCGGGCGTGGCGGCCGCGAGGTAGTGAACGACTTTGACTTTGTACGTGCCCGGTGCCACGGCCGCGAACGCGAATTGGCCGGAGCTGTCGACATCGGCGCTGTAGCTTTTGCCCTCGGTTTCGAGCAACACGACGATCTTATCGCCGTCGGCCATTTTCAGGGTGCCGAAGGCCACTTCGCCCTTCACGGGAGCGCCGCCCGCCCCGCAACCGGCCAACAGACACAAGCCGAGCGACAAGCTGACGCTGGAGAAAAATCGCAACATGCGAACCTCGGAGAGTAAGGAAGCATCACGCGAACAGGCGACTGCAAGCAGTCGCCCGACGCGCACGATGGAGAGAATCGCGCGGCGGATTAGAAGTCGTTGTTGATGAGGCCTTCGTTGGCCCCTTGAATGCGGGCCCAGTTTTCGCGGGTGATCGTTTCGCGGATGAACTTGACCGAGCCGTCTGCGAAGCCACCCATGACGCCGCCGGTGTGCCGGCTACGCGATTGAGCTTGGCCGTTCGAACAGCCGCCCCATGCGCCCATCCCCTGATTTCGGTACGCGCCTTGGTGATCGCCATCCATCAGGATGTCGTCGCAATTGGGGAACTTGCTTTGTGTACCATCGTTCGGGCCGCTGCAATCGCCCATCGAGCCGCCGCCGGCGATGCTGGCGCCCGGTTGGCCCAGCGCCCAACTTCCGCGGCGGTCGTTCGCGTTCACGCCGACGCGGATTTCTTGGATCATGATGGTATTCGAGGTGCCGTCCGGAATCGTGGCTAGGGTCATGCCACCGCCGTTGAGTTGGTTCGTCGGCCAAGAGATGCCCGAGGACGTCCCCGAGAAAGTGCCTTGCGAGCCGCCGTTGTACATGCCGGTACCGTAGAGGCTGCCGCCGCCGCCGTTGATGGCGTAGTTGCCGCGGGCCCAATTGGTCAGCCCGGCGATATTACCGCCGTTGCGGAAGCCGCTGAATTGGAGGTCGCCGTTGGTGTCCGATGGGCAGCGCATCGTCTTCAGGTTGATGCTGCGGACGTTTGTCCAACTGTTGTTCGCTCCGCCCGTCGTCCGCCAAGCGCCCGCGTCGGCGTTCGTGCCGGAGAGTGCGGTACCTTGCTCGATGTAGGGCAGCAGGAAGACGGCCCAGTTCGGCCCGATCGCGTTGGTTTCGAAGTCCATGCCCAGCCGATCCAGTGGAGTGTTCGCCAAGGTGACGACGGCCGGGGGCAGTTTGCCCCCGCCTTCGCTGTCGGCGTAGTTGTGCATCGCCAAGCAGAGTTGCTTCATGTTGTTGCTGCAGCTCATTCGAGCGGCCGCTTCACGGACTTTTTGCACGGCCGGGAGCAAGAGACCAATCAAGATGGCGATGATCGCGATAACAACCAACAATTCGATCAGCGTGAAGCCACGCCGACCCCGGGAGAGGGAACGAATCATGAACCACCTCGGAGAAGGGAAGAGAGAATAGCGAATTCCCAGAATTGGGAGTTTGGCTGATTGTATCTTAGCGTGAAGAATTTGTTATGACAATGTGAAAATGCGAAAAGGGTGCGCCAACGGATTCCGGCGGTCCAAATGACCAAGTGGCGGATGCGAAGTCGTTAGAGATAAGTAATACCGAGAATTCCTTTTCGCTTTCGGAGCTTTCGGAGCTTTCAGCGAGGGGGGTATGCAGA
>JBBRUN010000170.1:0-9833 GCA_038247765.1 Gemmatales bacterium
CCGGCGCCGGTGGCCAAGACTTCCACGCCGATCGAAAAACCGGAGCCGCCACCGTACGTGCCCGATCGGCAATTGGGTCACGCACTCGAAGTGCGCGCGATGTGGAACATTCGCGAAGACGGGAAACCGGAGGTGGAACGGCGGCCGATGACGCTGGCTGCCGCGGAGGAATTGGTGGCGAAGGAACTGGAGGCGTCGGGCGTGCGCGCGACCGACATTCCGCCGGGCGAATTCTGGGAACGGGTGCGGGGGTAGGGGAGTCATCATTCTTGGCCGCATTCGCCGGGGTGGGTAAGATAGCCCTATGACCCTCGCGATCCCACTGCCGACGACTGCCCCGGATGCCGCCGCCCGCTTGCCGGCACTGCTGGAAATGTCCCTCGACGAAATCAAAACTTGGCTCGCGGAGCGCGGGCAACCGCCGATGCGGGCCAAACAAATCCGCCGCTGGATTCTGCAAGGGCGGGCCTCCGATTTCGAGGCGATGTCCGACCTTCCCAAAGGGCTGCGCGAGGATTTGAAAGCGAGCTTCAATGTCTTTTCCACGAGGATCGACAAGCACCTGGTTGCGGGCGATCGCACGCACAAACTCCTGCTGCGGTTGCACGATGACAAGCTCATCGAGTGCGTGCTGATTCAAGACGAAGACCGCCACACCGCGTGCATCAGTACGCAAGTCGGTTGCGGGATGGGTTGCGTCTTCTGCGCCAGTGGCCTCGAAGGGGTCGCCCGCAATCTGAGCGTCGGCGAAATGCTCGAGCAGTTGATCCTGCTGCGGAACCTCACGCTAACGGGTGAACGCCTCACGCACATCGTCGTGATGGGCATGGGCGAGCCGCTCGCCAACCTCGACAGCCTGATTCAAACGCTCGCGATCGCCGGTGACAAAGACGGCTTGGGCATCGGTCAACGGCACGTCACGATTTCGACCGTCGGCCTGCCCGCGAAGATTCGTCAGCTCGCCGACCTCGGGAAGCAGTACCACCTCGCGGTGTCGCTGCACGCCCCCAACGACGCGCTGCGGACGCAGATCGTGCCGACGAACGACAAGACCGGCATCCCGGAGATTCTCGCCGCGGCCGATTACTTCTTCGAGAAGACCGGCCGGCAGGTGACGTACGAATACGTCGTGCTGGGGAAGATGAACGACCAGCCGCTGCACGGTCGCCAACTGGCGACTCTGCTCAAGCGCCGCAAAGCCCACGTGAACCTCATCCCCTGGAACGATGTCGAAGGCCTGCCCTACCGCCGCCCGAGCGATTTGGATTTGAACGGCTTCATCCACGAGTTGGAGCGCGCCGGCATCAGTGTGAAAGTCCGCAAGCGCAAAGGTTCGGAGATCGACGCCGCCTGTGGGCAACTCCGCCGGCAGGCGGAGGCCGCACTCCCGGTTGGGCCTTAGTTTTTGCCGGCACCCCCGACGGGTGCCCTACAATTTCCAGTAGACGCTTGGGTTGGCTTGGAGATCCAAATGGCGAAAATCACCGCGCTCCTGTTCGGCTTGATGGTCGTGGCCAGTAGCGGTGCCACGGCCGCGGAACTGACCCGTCGGCAGGCGGGCGACCTCGCCATCCAATCGCGGGCGATCTTTGGCAAATACTGCGGGGCTTGCCATAAAGATGGCTCGGCGCGCAGTTCCTTGTCGGTGCTCGATCACAAGCAACTCGTCGATTTGCAATCGCCGGTGCCGTTCGCGGCGAAGTCCGGGGCCCGCTCGCAGATCCTCGAATTCCTCGACGATGGTTCGATGCCACCCGCCGGGCACGACCGACCCAGCGCCGCCGAAATCGACATCCTCAAACAGTGGATCGCGGCGAAGGCCCCGAGCTACCCGAAAGCCTTCGACACCGCCACGACGCAGCGCGTCCTGCTGGACGACTTCGCCCAAGTCGCCGACAAAGACCGGCCCTTCACCCGCTATCTGTCGATGGCCCACCTCGTCCCGGTGGGCACCGAGCCGCCGAGTTTGAAGGCCGTCGAATTCAATTTGCAGAAGGCCCTCAGCGCGGCGACCGAAGTGGCGTCGCCCGCGCCGCCGGTGCCGGTCGATGACACGGCGACGCTTTTTCGCCTCGACATCCGTGCCCTCGGTTGGCACTCGCCCGACCTATTCGAGAAGATCGTCGATCAATCGCCCGACGGCGTATTCCCGATGAACGCATTCGATCTGATCCTTCTGGAATACCCGGACGCCACGCCGCTGGCCGGGCCCGATGCGGCCCGAATGAACCAAGCCCTGAGCGAGATGAAACAACTGCGGCCGATACCATTCCTGAAGGCCGAATGGTTCGCGGAGGCGCTGTTGAACAAGGGCGTTCACACGCCGCTCGCAGAAGAACTGAAGAGCCTGATCCGCTTGGCGGGCAATACGACCAAGCCCCGGCCCGAGGGGAAATTGAACGAGGAGTTCGCATCGCGGAAATCGGTTCGGAGTCAGTCCCCGCCGCTGGCCGCGTTCTACCCGTTGAACGTGTCGTCGCCAACTCCGCCCTTCCCGAAGTTGGCCCTCGATGCGATCGACCCGAAAGGCGACACAGTCAAACAAGTGGAAACCGAAGAGCCGTTCAAATTGAAAATCACGGCCGATGGCGACGGGTATTTCTTGCTGCTCATGCGCTGGTCGAACGGGGAACTCGGCATCCAAGAAGTCGCCGGGGGATCGAAGTTCAAGGCCGACAAAGCGCACTTTCCGACGCCGAAAAAGGCCGGGGCGTTCCGCATCAGCGGCCTGCTGAATGGCAAAGACAAAGGCAAGGAATACTTCATTCTGCTGGCGTCGCCGGAGGAAATCCCGGTGCCGACGATCGTGCGTAGCCGGCATTCCCATTTCCCGATCTGGCGGTTCCTGCCGGCCGAACCGGCCAAGCCCGGTTCCGTGCAGCGGGTCATCGCCGAGATCGAAGTCGTCAAGAAACTCCCCTAACGAGGCCACGCCCTTGAGTTCCCCCGCCGTGCTGACCGTGGACGAACTGGTTCTCCCCATCTCGGATGCGTCGCCGTCCGGGGAGCCGCTGGCCGACGCCGTGCGCCTGCAACTCGACGAATTCCGCAAAGAGCCGGACGAGTTCGACTCCAGTACCGCCGGGCGCCAAGCCGATTGGCCCAAGGTCATCCGACTGGCGACGGACAACCTGACGGGCAAGTCGAAGGACCTTCTCTTGGCCGTGCGGTTGGTCGAAGGTGCGACGAAGAAACACGGCTTGGCCGGTCTGCGCGATGGCCTGCAATTGCTCGGCCGATTGGTCACCGATTGTTGGGACTACTTGCACCCGATCCCCGGCCCGGGCGAAGATGCCGAGATCCGCGTCGGGCCGTTCAATTGGCTCAACGACGCCATGCGCGGCGCGCGATTCCCGCAGACGATCCGCGCGATCCCGCTGATGAAAGCGAACGGCAAAACCTTCGCCTACGTCGATTGGATCACCGCGGACACCAAGGCCGAACTCGAAGAGGCGATGCCCAAAGCCGATGTGCCGGCCTTGCGGATCGCCTACGACGAGCTCACTGCAGCATGGACCGCGCTGGAATCGTTGTCGCGGGCACTCGACGAAAAGCTCGGCAACGAGGTCGCGCCGAATTTCCTGTCGCCGGAGAACACCGCGAGCGTCGGCACCGCCATCGAAAACGGCTTGCAGATACTCCGGGAAATCGGCCGCAAGCGCGGTGTGACGCTGGGAGAATCGGAATCGGAAGGCGAGGCGGCCGAAGCGGCGGGCGACGAATCGCCTACGGCATCGTCGGGCGGTTCGAGGCCTGTGGGGAATTCGCGCGAAGAGCTTTACCGGCAGATCGAACTGATCGCGACGACGCTCAAGCGCATCGAACCGCACAGCCCGATCCCGTTTATGCTAGAGCGCTGCGTCCGCCTCGGTAGCTTGCCGTTCCCGAGTTTGATGCGGGCGATCATCCGCGAGTCGGGTACGCTCGACGAACTCGACCGCATCATGGGGATCGAGCCTCAGGAATGAAGTGCCCTCAGGCCAGAATCGCGGACATCGGTTTGCCGAAGTCGATTTCCAATCGCTTGCGGCCTGGCAAGGCCAACTTCCGCGGATCCAAGCCGAGCAATTGCAGCACCGTCGCATGGAGGTCGGTGACGTAGTGCCGATCTTCGACGGCGTGGAAACCGAGTTCGTCGGTCGCGCCGTGCACAACGCCTTTCTTCACGCCGCCGCCGGCCATCCAGATGCTGAATCCGTAGGGGTGGTGATCGCGCCCCGCGGAGCCTTCCGCGCCGGGCGTCCGGCCGAATTCCGACCCCCACACCACCAGCGTCTCGTCCAATAAGCCGCGCTGTTTCAAATCCTTTACGAGCGCCGCGATCGGTTGATCGACCTGTTTGCACAGCGGCGGGTGGTTCTTCAAAATCTCCGCGTGCGCGTCCCACGCCCCGGCCCCGCCGTTGGAGCCGTGGAAGATTTGGACGAAGCGCACGCCCTTCTCGGACATCCGACGGGCCGCGAGGCACAATTGGCCGAAGTCTTTCGTCTCCGCTTGATCGAGCCCGTACATCTTGCGGGTCTCGGCGTTCTCCCGATCCAACTGCATGATGTCGGGCACGGCCGTCTGCATTTTGAAGGCGAGTTCGTACGACTTGATCTTCGCGCGGATGTTCGGGTCGTCCGGGGAGTTCGCCGCAGCGATGCCGTTCAACCGGCCGATGAGGTCGAACTGCTCGCGCTGTTTCTGCGCGGATTGCGCTTTGCCCGGGAGGAAGGGCAACGGGTTTTTGGCATCGACCAATAGGGGCACGCCGCTGTACTCCGGCCCGAGGTAATTGCCACCGTGCCCGGCTTGCCCGCCGCAGCAATCGGCGAGCGGTTTGCCGAGCACGACGAAGCTCGGCAGGTCGTCGTTGAGGGAACCGAGGCCGTAGCGGATCCAAGAACCGATGGTCGGGTACGGGCCTTCGAGGGCGTGCCGGCCGGTGTGGAATTGCAATTGCGCACCGTGGTCGTTGTCGGTCGTCCACATCGACCTAACCACGGCGATGTCATCCGCGATGCCGCCGACGTGCGGCCACCAATCGCTGACGGCCAAGCCGCTCTTACCGTACTTCTTCCAGCCGGCTTGCATCTTCATCAGCTTCGGTCGCACCTTGTGCCGCCCGGCGACGAACTCCCGAAGCATCTTCAAATGGGGCGAATCGAGGGCCGTCTTGAACGGCGTTTCTTCCATGCTCTTGCCGTCGTATTTGTCGAGCATCGGCTTCGGATCGAGGCCTTCGACGTGGCTGGTACCACCGACCATGAAGAGCCAAATGACGCGTTTGATCTTCGGTCGGAAATGCGGCGCCCCGTCCGGCGCGGCCCATTTGTCTTCGTCCGCGCGCACGCCGTCGCGGTGCAGCATCGCCCCGAGGGCCATGCCGGCGAAGCCCATCCCGGCATGGAGGAACGAACGGCGATCGACAGACGGATTCAGCATGGCGTCACCGGATCGTGGAGAAGTCGGCGTGGTTGAACAAGGCTTGCGCGAGCGCGGCGGGCGCGTTCGTTTTCAGAAACTCGACGCACAATTTCGCTTCCGCCTCGGATGGCTTGCGACCGAGCAGCTTGACATACAGTTCGCTCACGATCTGTGTCGTTTCTTTAGCGGTGAGCGCTTTCGCCACGGCCTCGGCGGCGCGGGCCGAGAGCCGGCTGTTGACCAAAGCCAGCGCCTGTTGCGGCACCACCGTCGTCGCCCGGCGGTAGCATTCCGTTGGCCCGGCCGCGTCGAACGCCATCAAGAAGGGCATCACTTTCTCCGGGGCATGGCGGTAGTAGAGGCTCCGGCGCAACTTCGGCGACTCGTCGTCGTAGTCGAGTTCAGGGCCACCCGAAGTGGCGTCGAGCATGCCCGACACCGCTAGCAAGCTATCGCGGATCGCCTCGGCCTCTAACGGCCGCGGGTGCGTCTTCCAGAGCAGCAGATTGTCCGGATCGATCTTGCGATTCGCTTCGGCTTCCGGCCCGGTCATCGTCGATTTCAACCGATACGCCCGGCTCGTCAGAATCAGGCGATGCAGTTTCTTGATGTCCCAACCGGACTTCATGAATTCGACCGCGAGCCAATCGAGCAACGCGGGATGGCTCGGCGGACGGCCGTTTTTGCCGAAGTCGAAGACCGTCGGCACGAGCGGCTGGCCGAAGTGCCGGAGCCAGACGTGATTGACGAAGACACGGGCAGTCAGCGGATTGTCTTTGGATGCAATCCAGTTCGCGAGCGCCGTCCGCCGACCGGTCGATTGCCCCGGTTGCGTCGGCATCAAGGGTGGATAATCGGCCGGGGGTTTCTCGATGGCTTTGCGGGCCGCGTCGACCCGGTTGCTCGCCGCGGTCATCGTCTTGATCTTCGCATCCTTCTGCGGTGGGGTGTCGGTCGTGGACAGCGCGTCTTGCGCTTCGATGAGATCGGCCTCGGCTTCCAGCACGATGGCTTCGAGGTGCAGTGCGACCGCGTGCCGAATTCGCTCGGCGGAATCCGCGAGCTTGGGGACGGTGTACCGCGATTTGTCGGCCGCGAGCTTGGCTTTGAGCGCTTGCACGTTCACGATGGCCGCCCGCAATCGCGGCTCGGATTTCTTCTCTTGGGCCAGCATCACGAGTTTGGCAGCCCGTTCGAGCAGATCCTTGCGGACATCGATTCGCAACGTCGAGTGACTCACTTCCGGGCTGAATTTGACCTCGACTGGAGCGAAGCCCTTCGAACCGAATGCCGAAGGGACGCCTGGTGACAAGGCCTTGTCTTTGACCGGGCGCTTCTCGTCGCCGCGCTCGAAGAGGTAGGTCGATACTTTCGCATCGGCGTCGAAAACGCGGGCGATACCGCGCTTTTCGGGGTCGGGTTCCCCCGGCACCGGGTCGAGGCGAATTTGATGAGGCTCGAAGATCGCGCGGAAGCGGAAATATTCTTCCTGCGCGAGCGGATCGTACATGTGGTCGTGGCACCGGCAGCAATTGAGTGTGATGCCGAGGAAGGCTTTGCCCGTGTGTTCGACGATGTCGTCGAGCCAGACGTTGCGGTTGAATTTATAATAGCTGCGGGCCAGGTACCCGGTGGCCCGCAGCACCTTCGGATCGGTCGGGGCGCTCTCATCCCCGGCCAGCATCTCGCGGATCATCGCGTCGTACGGCTTGCCGGAGTTCAGCGATTCGACGACCCAATCGCGCCAATTCCAGATGTGTTTCTGGCTGTTCCGCAATTCCGCGCCGAAGCCGTACCAGTCCGAGTACCGCCAGATGTCGAGCAGGTGCCGGCCCCAACGCTCGCCGTATTGCGGGGACGCCAACAGGTCGTCGAACTTGTCGATGTTGAAGTTTTGAATGGCCGATGGACTCGGCGGCAGTCCGGTGAGGTCGAGGTGCAACCGGCGCACGATCGTATCGCGGTCGGCCGGCCCGGCCGGCATCACGCCGCGCTTCTTCCATTCCGCTTCGAGGAAATCATCGATGGGGTGGACGCCACTCGGCACCGGCAATTGCTTCGGCGCGACGAACGACCAATGCTCGGCCGCGATGTCTTTTTCGTCCGGCGGGATCGCCGCCCCTTCGTCGATCCACCGGGCGATCAACCCGATCTCGGCCGCGTCGAGCGCGCCGCTCGGCGGCATCGCCTCGACGCCTTGCTCCCCCTTCAACGCGTGGATCAATTTGCTCTCGGTCGATTTCTTGGCGACGACGACCGGGCCGTTCAGGCTCCCTTTCAACACACGTCTACCGATGTCGAGTTTCAGCCCCGCCTTTTGCTTGGTGGCGCCGTGGCACGACACGCAATGCTTCTCGAAAATCGGTCGGATTTGCTTCGCGAAATCGGCCGGTTCGGCCGCCGAGAGCGGATCGGTGAATGCGAAAATCAACAGTGCGAGAATGGAAAACCGCATGGAGGCACTTCGGCGGGTGGGAGTGTTCAAGATACCCCAGTGGCCGGCGGGACGCAATAACCGGTCTTCGGGGCTCGCCTTGGCTCAAGTTCCGCCTCACGGCAGCGGGATCAGTTCGATGGTCTGGGTGCCCACTGTCACCGGCTTGTCACCGGTGGTCTTCACGAGCGTCGCCGTGTATTTGCCGGCCTTCACCAATCCTTGGCCGCGCATGCCGATGAGCCGCATGTCCCAGTAAATCCGTTGCAAACCCGCTTCTTTCGCCACGGGGAGCGTCCGCAGAACCTTGCCATCCGCATCGGCGATGGTCACGCTCAGTTTCTCTTTCGCAGCCTCATTCAAATAGATTGTGATGGCGGCCCCGGCGGGTGGATTCGGCGCGGCGAAGTTGCCCGATGGGCGGAACAAGGGCGATTCGGCGAAGAGGTAGGTCTTCCGGATGGGCAACAGAATCGCTGCTTTCTTCAGCGAGTCCGCAGTCAACGCCCGCAAGGCGCCGATGTCGTCTAGGATTAACAATCCCCGGCCGAAGGTGGCGCAGACCAAGTCGCCTTCGCGCTTTTGAATCTCGAGATCGCGGAATTGGATCGTGGGTGCCCCGGCCTTCCACTCCGACCAATGCGCACCGCCATCGAAGGTGACAAACAGACCGAACTCGGCGCCAGCCAAAAGTAAGTTGGGGTTCTCCGGATCTTCGACGAGGCACCAAATTCCCTGCTTGGGCAGGTCGCCGACGATCGACTTCCACGTCTTGCCGAAGTCGGTGCTTTTGGCGATCTGGGGGGCGAAGTCGCCGCGTTGCCAGTTGTGGAAGGTGGCGAACAGCGTGTCGACATGGTGCGACGACGCCACGACATCGGTGACATACGACTCGGCGGGGATCTCGGCGAATTTGTCGAACTTCGTCCATTTTTCACCGCCGTCGTCGCTGAGTTGAATGAGGCCGTCGTCGGTGCCGACGATCAGTCGCCCTTCTTTTTTGGGCGATTCCGCGATCGCCGTGATGACGCTGAGGCTCGTCGTGTAGGTATTCCGGCTCACGGCCCCGTCTCCCCAGACTTTGCCCATGACTGCGATCTTCAGCGGGTCGAGGTTCCGCGTCAGGTCGCCCGAAGCCGGCTTCCAAGTATCACCGCGGTCGTCGCTCCGGAACAATTTGTTCCCGGCGACGTAGACCCGCTTCGGGTTGTGCGGGCTGAGGATCAGTGGGGTGTCCCAGTGCCAACGGAGCTTTTCCATCCCCGCCGGTGGGCGGATCGATTTGAACGAACCGGCTTTCAGATCGAGCCGGCTGAGCGCCCCGTTTTGAATCAAGCTGTAGACGATGTCCGGGTTGCCCGCTTCGACCCGCACTTGGAAGCCATCGCCGCCGCCGACGCTGAACCAGTCGGTAGTGCGGACGCCGACGCGGGCGGCGCTGCGGTGCGGCCCGCCCATACTGCCGTTATCTTGGGTGCCGCCGAAGATGCGGTAGAACGGCACGGTACCATCGACGCCGACGCGGTAAAACTGGGTGGTGGGCAAGTTCAGAAATTGCCGCCAGCTTTTGCCGGCATCGTGTGTTTCGTAGAGGCCGCCGTCGTTCCCGCTGAGCAGGTGCAATTTATCCGACGGGTCGATCCAAAGCGCATGGTGATCCGGGTGGACGGGCCACGGCTGTTTGGCGAATTTCTTGCCGCCATCGTCCGACACGGCCGGGGCGATGTCCATGATCCAGACGCGGTCGAAGGCTTGCGGATCGCACTGAATGCGGCCGAAATATTGCCAGTCGAGGACGGTGAAGGCGCTCTGCCTAGCCCACGTTTTGCCGCGGTCATCGCTGCGGTAGAAGGCCCCTTCCTTCGCCGTGTTGAAGAAGGCATACACGACATTCGACTTCTGCGGGGAGATGGCCAGCGCGATGCGGCCCTTGTCGGCATCCGGCAGGCCTTCGCTCAGTTTCTTCCACGTCTTCCCGGCGTCTTCAGAC
>JBBRUN010000171.1:0-9828 GCA_038247765.1 Gemmatales bacterium
CAGCACCGAGTTCGGCGATGCGTTTCGCAAACTGGGGCCGGTGCCCACGGTGCAGGGCCCGACCGAGTATTTGCAGAAGAACCAAGTCGTTCTGAACTGGTATCCGAAAATCGAAGCAATGAAATCGCGGGGCGTCGCAGGCGGGGACTACGCGGCCAGCCACAACATAATGCACCTGACGGCGCGGCACGTGGCGTTCTTGAATCTCGACAAGCACTACTTCGAGCTGGAGCGGTTCAAAGCCGAGCGGGGTTGGTACAACCTCAACCTCACGCGGGATTCTCTGGGTCTGTTACTCGCCGATCAGAGTTGGTACCGGCTCCTCATCCCGCCGGAAGAGATGGCTTTCGACGATTTCCGGAAGGTATCGCTGTGGGCCGAGATTGCCTTGGCCCTCCTGAAGAAATACACGGAGCGCTACTACAGTTTCCGCAAGCGGGACTGGGAACTACCCCACCTCGAATACCAAGACTTATCCGAGCTGGACCCCAACATGCTCGGCGCCGGAGAAACGCCAAGCGACGCCTATTACCGCATCCTGATCGACGAGTCCGAAACGGAAATCATCTCAAAGTTGGAAGAACTCAAGCTAGCCATATCGAAGGGTGAACTGAAACCCTGGGAGTTCCGGGGTATCAAATCAATCTGGTTCGGAAAGCACCTGTACCAACCCCTGCTGTACGTCCAAGACAAAGTCGTCGACATCGCTCCCGTGCCTCTGAACAAAGGGGAGTGGCAGTTCGTAGAGGACCTCAAGGCATTCCACGAGAAGGAAGCAGATTTTTTCACCGGGAAGCAACTCTATCTCCTGCGGAACTTGAGCAAGGGGCGCGGCATTGGGTTTTTCGAAGCCGGTAACTTCCACCCCGACTTTATCCTCTGGCTGTTGGTTGGCGACACGCAACATGTGATCTTCGTGGACCCCAAAAGTATCCGACAGGTCGGGAAAGAAGATCTCAAGATTCAGTTTCACAAGACGATCAAGGAAATCGAATCCCGGATGGGCGATCGGGATGTCAGATTGCACTCGTTCATCGTTTCGAATACTCCGTCCTTTGCGATGGAATTGCTCTGGACAATGTCGAAGCAGGAAATGACCGCCCGACATATTCTCTTTCAGGAAGAAGACCGGCAGACCTATGTGCGTAACATGCTCGAGTCAGTGCTGACTTGAGATCGCTTGCTGTGCTCAAATCGTGAACGAGTTTCACTTCGATGTTCCACGGCAGGGCAAGTAGCCTTCAAGACGATATGACTCCAAACCCATTCCCAAATCTCGAAATGCCGAACACGGACCTGGAATACTTCCCCAGGCAACTTTTGGCTGTGACCGCCCCGATCGGCCCCATCCTCGTATTGGCCGGCCCGGGCGCGGGCAAGACGCGCTGCCTCACGGGCCGAATCGCCCACCTGATCTCCGCACACGGGACCGACCCTGGCCGGATCTGCGCCATCACGTTCACGAATAAGGCCGCACAGGAGATCGTGACTCGCCTCCGAACTCGACACGGCGCCATGGTCGAGGAATTGACGCTCGGGACGATCCATTCCCTTTGCTTGAACATCCTCCGGCCGCAAGCTCGTCTTGTCGGACTGGTCGCAGGCTTCGGTGTCGCAGATGATGAGGCCCGCAGCTTGATTCTGAAACGATTGGGCACGCCCAAAAAGCGGTGGGGTCGTCTTTTGACGGCCTTCAGCAAGCGACGCTTCGAGCTCTCAATGCTCAGTGACGGCGATGAAAAGCTCTACCTTCGCTACGCGAAGGAACTCCGGGAAGCCCGGCTCATCGATTTCGACGAAATTCTCATCCTCACTCGGAAGCTTTTCGAGGAGACCGGATCGATCGCCGCAGAAATTCGCGGCCGGTGGGATCACATCCTCGTCGACGAATGCCAAGATCTCAACCCGACGCAGTACGCGATCATCGCCCACCTTGCGGCCGAGCATCGGAGCCTTTTTTTAGTAGGCGACGACGAGCAGTCGATCTTCTCGTGGTGCGGGGCCGACCCGCGCATCATCGGGACGTTCATGACCGACTTCGGCATCGCCACCCCCGTACTGCTCGACCGGAATTGCCGGAGCACGAAGGCAATCTTCGAGACGGCCCGCCGCATCCTCCCTCCGGATACGCTTTTCTCGGGCCGGGATATCGAGGCTTCCCGGGAGTCGACGTTTGCCGTAGAAGCGGTCGGACACTCCGATCGCAGGGCGGAGTTCCGCTGGGTCGTCGAACATTTGCAGGAGGACCGTAGCACACACGGCCGGACCTATGCGGATTACGCGGTGCTGTACCGGAGGCACGAGCACGGCAGCCACTTGGAGACCGCCCTGATCTCCGCGGGCATCCCATGCCGCCTCAGCCCGGGACGGTCGATGACGGAGAACCCCGTCGTCGCCCAAGTGGCGAGTTCTCTGCGACTGATGATCGCACCGCGGTCGGAGTTGGCTCTCGAAGGGCTCGCGGTCTTGGCTCTCGGCGAGCGGCTTGTCCAACTTGTGTCGGCCGGTCGCACCGCGGATCTGGAGACGACGTTTAGACGATACGCCACCGATCCTACCAAGGGCCATCGCACCGCGATCCGAGCGTTCCTCTATCGGGCGGACAACATTCGCGCCCTCGCGAAAGCCCCACTGGATCTCGGTCAACTTTTGGAGTCGATCCTCACCCATGGCATCGGTCCGAGGTCTTCGCCGTTCGACGATATCCTTCAGCGTCTCGAAGATCCCGCGGCCAATGAGAACGCCGTCCGATTGCATGGTGAACTATCGGAAGCCTCCGTGGATTGTCGTCGGGTCAGAATCGGCGGTGCAGACGCACTCGGGATCGTGGTGAGGCACATGGTACAGGAGGCCCTGCCGCGGTTGACCGTCCTTGGCAGAGACGATTCGGGCCCGGGTGATGGGGACGAGCTCATCTTCGAGTTCCTATCCCCCGTCGAAGCGAAAGAGGGGGTGGAGACACCGGAATACCCGACCGCGGCCCAAGTCCGGGTCGCCGAATTCTTCGCTGCCCTCCAGATCCACGAGAGCCGCCACAGCGAACCGGCTTTTCAGGAATACATCGCCTTCGACACCGAGACGACCGAATTGGATCGGCTGGCGTGCGAGGTGATCGAGCTAGCCGCCGTGCGAGTGCGCGGGGGAACCATCATCGACGAGTTTCATACACTCGTCGCCTGCACCCGCCCGATCTCCCCCAGAGCGACCGAGACCCACGGCTACACCGACGAGGACCTCGTGGGTCAACCGAGCCTCGCCGCGATCTGGCCTGCCTTTCGGGCATTCGTCGGCGATTCACTGCTCATCGCCCACAACGGCTACGGATTCGACGTTCCCGTTCTGAAGCGACTCACTGCGGAATGGGACGGCTTCGCCGGGCTGACCTATTACGATTCGGTTCCTTTCGCTCGCCACGTCATCCGCGAAGGGGGCCTGAAACTCGGTGATCTCGCGGCCCGCTTCGGGATACCCACCGGCCGCAGTCACCGCGCCCTCGACGACTGCCGATGCCTAGCGGCCGTTTTCGAGCGGCTGCAGGAAGAGCATGTCCGAAATGCTCGCAAGTCTGCCCAAGCCCTACGGCTCGATGCGTTCGCGGTGGCCTTGGCACTCGCCGGACCGGTGCCCATCGACGGGGTCGCGGCCGAAGTTTTTCGCAAAGGGGCCGTCCGGGCGCTCGGGAAGTACTCGTCGATTCTCGAACTGTACGAGCAGGAGCTGACCCGTTTACAAATCGCCGATCCCTCCGTCGACGAGCTCATCGACCGGCTCGGCGGCAGGGATCTGATGGCCCGACTCAGGATGGATCGGAATCCGGAGGACCGGCATCCCGCCGAAGTCGAGTGGCTACGCGAGATGGCAGCGGTGGGCGTACCGGGCGACCTCGACGCGAGCATTCTCGGTTTTCTGGACCGACTGGCGCTCTCGCGCTCCGTCGAGACGGACGTCGCCCAAGACCGCGTGACGTTGCTCACCTTCCACGCCACCAAGGGACTCGAATTTTCGCGCGTGTACGTCACCGGCGTGGAAGATTCGCTGGTTCCGGGCTGCCGTGAACTCGATCACAACCTCACCGATGAGATACACGAAGCGCGGCGACTGCTTTACGTCGCGATGACTCGGGCCAAAGATCGCCTGTGCCTCTCGTACAGTGGGGCGCAGATTCACCGCCCGGCCGGTGGGACGCTGTTCCTGTCCGAGTTGGGGCTAACGATTGAAGAAACCAAACGCGTGTGACGTTACGCGCATCGTTGCCTGCGGATTGAGCCCGTCGAACTGAATCTGGGGCGTCTTTCCTCGAACCGCTATCCCGCCCCCTATTGACCGTCCGCGAGCAATTCGGACGGTGCCGCCCGCAGCGACGCGGCGATCCGGCGCAGGCTCAGTAGGGCAACGTTCCGTTCGCCGCGTTCGACCGAACCGATAAAGGTCCGGTGGAGCCCGCACTTCTCGGCCAAAGCCGCCTGCGTGAGTCCGGCCGCGAGCCTTCGCTCGCGGATCCGGAATCCGACCTGCTCCAAAAACCGCCGCTCGTCCTTGTTCATGGAAGGGGAGTGTCGCAGCCCCTATGATGCGTTTGAGTAGCATTCACCACTGTCACGTTCGCTGGTACCCGCCCGCCCGTGAAATTGAAGCCCGCGACAACCCGAGACACAGCGACGTGCGAAAAGTCGTGTTCCTACTTCTGGTCGCCACGCTGATCGCGGCTCTCGTTTGGGTCGTTTTTCGATCGAGGCTTCGCGGGGAATTCGCCGAGTACGAACGTAACCGTCCGGCGATGTGACGGTCTCACGGTCACCTCCGATCCGAAGGTTGCTCCCATCCGGCTGTAGGGGTGCGACCTCGTCCTCGTTTTAGGATGATCCGGCGGCCACCCTCCGATACACTCGACCTTTATGTCCGACGTGACCCGCCTCCTCGATGCCGCTACGGCGGGTAATCGCCAAGCCGCCGCCGATCTCCTTCCCCTCGTGTACGACGAGTTGCGGAAGCTCGCGGCCGCACGCATGGCGGCCGAAAACTCCGGCCACACCCTGGATGCCACCGCCCTCGTCCACGAGGCGTACCTCCGACTCGTCGGCGACCAGCAATTCGACGGCCGCGGGCACTTCTTCGCCGCGGCCGCCGAGGCCATGCGCCGCATCCTGGTCGATCTCGCCCGCCGCAAGGCCACCGCCCGGCACGGGGGCGAGCGACGGCGGGTGCCGCTCGACGAACTGCACCGGCTGACTGAGTCGCCGGAAGGGCTAGTCGAACTGGACGACGCCCTGACCCGGTTCACCGCTGTCGAGCCGCGGAAGGCGAAGTTGGTCGAACTCCGTTTCTTCGCGGGGATGTCTGTGGCCGAGGCAGCGGGAGTCCTCGGTGTGTCAGCGGCCACCGCCGCCCGCTGGTGGGAGTTCGCCCGGCTGTGGCTGTTCGCCGAACTCCGGGGCGAAAAATAATTCCGAGTGCGTGAGAGTCTGCGCCCTATTTTCTCGCATTGAGGGGTGACCGTTCCCCACGGAGCCAGCCATGACCGAGATGACGCCCGCCGAGGCCGTGTTCTTCGCCGCTGCCGCCCTCCCCCCCGCGGAGCGGCCCGCTTACCTCACCCGCGCGTGTGCCGGCCGGGACGAACTGCGGCAAGTGGTCGAGCGGATGCTCGCGGCCCAGCCGGACGTGGGCAATTTCCTCGAATCGTCGCCCGCCGCTACCGTCGATGCCGGCACCCAAGCGTTCGGTCCGCCGCCGGAAGGGGGCACCCGTACATTCGTGGCCGCCGCCGATTCCCCCACCGCCGATCACCCCTCGAAGGACGAACACGCGGGTGCGGTGATCGCGTGCAAGTACACGCTCGTCGAGCCGATCGGCGAGGGCGGCATGGGCAGCGTCTGGCGGGCGAAGCAGACCGAGCCAGTGAAGCGATTCGTCGCGGTCAAGCTCATCAAGGCCGGCATGGACTCGAAGCAGGTGCTCGCCCGCTTCGAAGCCGAGCGGCAAGCCCTGGCCCTGATGGATCACCCGAACATCGCCAAGGTGTTCGACGGCGGACTGCACGATCACCGGCCCTACTTCGTGATGGAGCTCGTCAAGGGCGTGCCGATCACCCACTACTGCGACGTGCGCAAGCTCACACCGAAAGAGCGGCTTGAGCTGTTCGTGCAAGTCTGCCAGGCGATCCAGCACGCGCACCAAAAGGGGATCATCCACCGCGACATCAAGCCGTCGAACGTGCTCATCGCCCTGTACGACGACAAGCCGGTGGTGAAGGTGATCGACTTCGGCGTGGCCAAGGCGACCGGCGGGGGGCTCACGGAGCACACCCTCAACACCGGGTTCGGCGCGGTGGTCGGCACGCCGCAGTACATGAGCCCGGAGCAGGCCACGTTCAACAACATCGACATCGACACCCGGTCCGATGTGTACGCCCTCGGGGTCCTGCTGTACGAGCTACTCACCGGGTCGCCGCCATTCGCCCGCAAAGAGCTGGAGAAGAAGGGGTTGCTCGAAATCCTGCGGGTCGTGCGGGAAGAGGAGCCACCGCGGCCGAGTACGAAGCTGAGCACGGCCGACGCCCTGCCGAGCATCTCCGCGAACCGTGGCACCGAGCCGAAGAAGCTGACGGTCCTCTTGCGGAACGAGCTCGACTGGATCGTGATGAAAGCGTTGGAGAAGGATCGCACCCGGCGGTACGAAACGGCCAACGGCTTCGCCGCCGACGTGCTGCGCTACCTTGGCGGCGAAGCGGTGCAGGCGCATCCGCCGAGCACGGGCTACCGGCTGAAGAAGTTCGTCCGCCGGAACAAAGGGCAAGTGGTCGCCGCGAGTCTGGTGTTCGCGGCATTGCTGGCCGGGGTCATCGGGACGAGTGTCGGCATGATCCGGGCGGAGAGTCGCCGGGTCGAGGCCGAACAGGCCAAAGCCGCCGAAGGGGAGCGGGCCGAGGGCGAGCGGGTGGCCAAACAGGAGGCGGAAGCCAAAAAAGCGTTGGCGGAGAAGGCCGCGGACGCGGAGCGGCAAGCCAAGTTCGAAGCTCAAAACGAACGGGCGAAAGCGGTGGCGGCGGCTGAGGAGGAACGGAAGGCGAAAGAGGCGGCGGTGACGGCGGCGGCGGCGGAGAAGTCGGCGAAGGAAGCAGCGTAAACGAATCTGGCGTTCGCCAAGAAGGGGAACCAGATCCTCGGCTCGGTGTTCGCGGAGCTGGATCCGAAGCGGAACTACGCGGATGTGGGTGAGTTCTCCGAAGCGCTCAAGGCGAATCTCAAGAAAGCGGTGCGAGACTTGGAAGGCTCGGCGCTCGGAGACCCGCTGGAAGTGGCCGCGATGCAGAACACATTGGGAGTATCCCTCTTAAGCCTGGGCGATTGGGGGCAAGCGATCATCCTCTTCGACAAGGCGCTAGCGACCCGCAAGGCCAAACTGGGGGCCGAACACCGCGACACGCTCTTGAGCATGAACAACCTGGCGGAGGGCTACCGGGCCGCTGGCAAGCAAGACTTGGCCTTGCCGCTCCTGGAGGAGACGCTGAAGCTCACGAAGACCAAACAGGGGGCCAAACACCTCGACACGCTCACGAGCATGAACAACCTCGCGTCGGGCTACCGGGCCGCTGGCAAGCAAGACTTGGCCTTGCCGCTCCTGGAGGAGACCCTGAGGCTGCGCAAGGCCACGTTGGGGGCCGATCACTACCACACGCTCATGAGCATGGGCAACTTGGCGGGAGGCTACTACGCCGCCAGAAAGCTGGACTTGGCCCTGCCGCTCTTCGCAGAAACCCTGAAGCTCATGAAGCACAAGCTGGGGGCCGACCACCCCGATACGCTCACGACCATGAACAGCCTGGCGTGGGGCTATCAGGCCGCCGGCAAGCTCGACCTGGCCCTGCCGCTCATGGAGGAGACCGTAAAGCTCATAAAGGCCAAGCTGGGTGCCGACCACCCCAACACGCTCACGAGCATGGCCAACTTGGCGATAAGCTATCAGGCCGCCGGCAAGCTCAACCTGGCCCTGCCGCTTCTAGAGGAGAATCTGAAGCTGCGCAAGGCCAAGCTTGGGGCCGACCACCCCGACACGCTCACGAGCATGGGCAACCTGGCGATAAGCTATCAGGCCGCCGGCAAGCTGGACTTGGCCCTGCCGCTTTTGGAGGAAACCCTGAAGCTCCAGAAGGCCACGTCGGGGGCCGACCACCCCGAGACGCTCACGAGCATGAACAACTTGGCGATGGGCTATCAGGCCTCCGGCAAGCTCGACTTAGCCCTGCCGCTCCTAGAAGAGACCCTGAGGCTGCGCAAGGCCAAACAGGGTGCCGACCACCCCGACACGCTCACGAGCATGGGCAACTTGGCGGGAGGCTACCGGGACGCCGGCAAGCTCGACCTGGCCCTGCCGCTCATGGAGGAGACCCTGAGGCTGCGCAAGGCCAAGCTGGGTGCCGACCACCCCAACACGCTCGCGAGCATGAACAACTTGGCGATGGGCTATCAGGCCGCCGGCAAGCTCAACCTGGCCCTGCCGCTCTTGGAGGAGACCCTGAAGCTCATAAAGGCCAAGCTGGGTGCCGACCACCCCAACACGCTCGCGAGCATGAACAACCTGGCGGCGGGCTACCAGGCCGCCGGAAAGCTCGACCGGGCCCTGCCGCTCTTTCAGGAGGCAGCCGCAGGCATGGATGAGCGGCGATTCCAGCACGAACACGCGGGCCGGATCTTTGCCAACCTGATCGCCTGCCACGAGCAGCTCCAGCAGTTCGACCAAGCCGAGATATGGCGGCGTAAGTGGCTGGCGGTGGTGAAGGAGCGATCCGGGGCCGATTCGCCGCTCTACGCCGGCGAGCTGGCGGCGCTCGGCCTGAACCTGATCCAGCAGCAGAAGTGGACCGATGCCGAACCCGTGCTTCGCGAGTGCCTTGCCCTCCGCGAGAAGAAACAGCCCGACGCCTGGATCACGTTCAACACCCGGTCCATGCTCGGTGCGGCGCTGCTGGGCCAGAAGAAGTACGCTGACGCCGAGCCGCTGCTGCTGAAGGGCTACGAGGGGATGAAGCAGCGGGAGAAGACCATCCCGCCGCAGGCCGCGACCCGCCTCCCTGAGAGCCTCGACCGGCTGATCGAGCTGTCCACCGCGACGAACAAGCCGGACGAGGCGAAGAAGTGGCGGGCCGAACGGGCCAAGTACAAGGAGGTGGCCCCGCCGCCACGGATGACAAAATGATTGAAGGCAACGCGCGTCGGTCGCATCGACCGATACAGCACACTACCATGGAACGTAGGCATCACCTTTCATTCTCTCTGGTCCAGTTCAGTGCGTAGCGGCATTTGATCACCGTCCTGCAATGAGAGGTTCGAGCGGAGAACCCGATACGTAAAAGAAAGCGACTCAGGCCGCGGCAGAATCGGCCGAAATCCCAGCAATCCCTGCCCGCTCATCCGCAGTTGGATGGCGGGCGGGACGGTCAGCGGCCCTCGAACTTCGGAATCTGGAGTGGATCCTCGGTCGCATCCTGAGGCTCACAGACAGCACCCGAGGTCGGACTCAAATACCGAGGAAGCTCAGGACGCCGAGGGCGAGCAAGCGGGTGAGAAGCGAGTTCAGCGCGAGGTAGCCGAACAGCACCGCGGCCTTGGCGGGCGGCAAAGGAATGCCGAAGAAGGCGATGAGGAACCAGACGAGGCACCCGGCCGGGTAGCCGCCCAGGAACGGGATGAAGCAGGTCATGGTCACGAACAGTACGGCGACGAAGGAGGCGAGGCCGTAGCTCGGCAGAGCGGCGGGATCGCTCCCCGGGACGGTGGCTTTGTAGAAGGCGAGCGAGACGTGCCAGTTGGCGGTCGTCAACGCCGCGAA
>JBBRUN010000172.1:0-9806 GCA_038247765.1 Gemmatales bacterium
ACGAGCGCGTCGTATTCTTTTTGGAATGCTTCCAAGCCGGCCGGCCCGGCGAACGATTCGTTGTACCCGAAGAAGGCGAAGACCTTGTTGGCCTTCACCCGGCGCAACCAGTCGTCGTTGCTGCCGAAGGCGGCGGAACGCATCCGTTTGTTAGGGTTCGGGTTCGTGGTGAACCCGCCGATTTCGTCTCCCGAGAAGCCCATGTGCCGAATCGACAAGTTGGATTCGGGGAAGCGGCAGTGGACGTACGCATCGAGCCAAGCGTCGTGCTGCATTCGGTCGGCGAGCGTATTGCCGATGACGGCGATGGTGTCGCCTTTGGTGAATTCGAGCACCGGCGTGGCATCGGCGGCGCGGGCCGAACCGGTACCGAACAATAGGATCGCAAGGCCGAACAGTGTGAACTTCGGATTCATGGGGAGAAGCCTAAAGGGTTCGCAGCCGGGGAGGTAGGGAAGGCGAGTATACACGAACCGCCGGCCGCCGGAGATGCCCCGTTGGGGAAAACATCGGCGGCGCTTCCGCGCCGCTAGAATAGCAGCATGAAAACCATTGCCTTCGACTTCGGCAACGTCCTCGCGCACTTCGATCACCGCATCACCGCTGAAAAACTGCTGCCGCACACGACCCTGAATGCAGATGAACTCATCCGGGCGATTTACTGCGGCCAGCCCGAAATCGAGTACGAGTGCGGCCGGCTCTCGACCGAGGAGTACTTCCGGACGATTCTGCCGGATTCGAAATTGACCTGTTCGCCGGGCGAATTCGTCGCGGCCTTCGAAGATATCTTCTCGCGGAACTCGGAGGTCAGCGAACTGATCCCGCGCTTGAAGCCGCGCTATCGCTTACTGCTCGCCAGCAACACGAATGCGGCCCACTATGCGAAATACTCGGTTCAGTTCGCGCCGGTGATGGCGCATTTCGATGCCCTTTGCCCGTCGCATCTCCTCGGGCACCGCAAACCAAACGCGGGCTACTTCGCCGCGTGCCAGCGCTCCGCCCAAGCCGAGCCGGGCGAATGTCTGTTCATCGACGACTTGCCGGAGAATGTGGAAGCCGCGCGGACGCACGGCTGGCAAGGACTCGTCTATCGCCCCGGCGAGGATCTCGAAAAGCAACTGCGCGGAATGGGGATTCAGTTTGACGGCCCGGTTCGATAAAACGATCTTTGCGATTCGCACTCAACTGACCGGAGCCAAGTTGGCATGGATATTCTGCAGCAAGCCGACCCCGAACTCTACAAGGCGATTCAAGGCGAACGGCATCGCCAGCGCCACGGCCTCGAGATGATCGCATCCGAAAACTACACGAGCCGAGCCGTGATGGCCGCGCAGGGTTCGGTCCTGACGAACAAATACGCCGAGGGTTACCCCGGCAAACGCTACTACGGCGGCTGCGAGTTTGTCGATGTCGCCGAGACACTGGCGTTGACCCGGGCCAAGCAAGTCTTCGGCGGCGACCACATCAACGTCCAGCCGCATTCGGGCGCGCAGGCCAACATGGCCGTGTTCCTCGCGATGCTGCAACCGGGCGACACCATCCTCGGGCTCGACCTCGCCCACGGCGGTCACCTCACCCACGGCATGAAGCTCAACTTCAGCGGGAAGTATTTCAAAGTCGCCAGCTACGGCGTGACGCAAGGCGATCACCGCATCGACTTCGACCAGATGGTGGCCCAAGCCCGCGAGCACAAACCGAAGCTCATCATCGCCGGGGCGAGCGCCTACCCGCGCACCCCCGACTTCCCCAAGTTCGCCGAGATCGCCAAAGAAGTCGGCGCGGTTTTGATGGTGGACATGGCCCACATCGCGGGCTTGGTCGCGGCGAAGGTTCACCCCGACCCGGTGCCGCACGCGGAATTCGTGACCACGACGACGCACAAAACCCTGCGTGGCCCGCGCGGCGGTATGATTATCTGCCGGGGGCAATACGCCAAAGCCATCGACAGCGCCGTGTTCCCCGGCGTGCAGGGCGGCCCGCTCATGCACGTCATCGCCGCCAAGGCCGTGGCGTTCGCCGAGGCTCTGCGGCCGGACTTCGTCGAATATCAAATGCAGGTGATCGCGAATGCCAAGGCGCTCGCGGAGGCGCTGTTGATGATCGGCTTCCCCATCGTTTCGGGCGGCACCGACAACCACCTGATGCTCGTGGACGTCTTCACCAAGTGCGGCATCGGCGGCAAACAGGCCGAGCAATCGCTCGACGCGGCCGGAATCACCGTGAACAAGAACATGATTCCGTACGATCCGCGCAAACCGATGGATCCCTCGGGTGTGCGCATCGGCACGCCGGCGCTGACGACCCGCGGCATGAAAGAACCGGAAATGCGGCAGATCGCGCGATGGATCACCGACGTACTGACGAAGCCGACCGACGATGATTTGCTGTCGCGCGTCCGGGGCAGCGTCCACGAATTGTGCGAACAATACCCAGTACCGGAAGATGCGGTGTAGACCATGAAAGGCCCACAACTTTTGCTGTTCCTCGCTTGCGGCGCCTTCGTGCTGTTCGCGTACTTCGTCTTCGAAGTGATGCTATTCCGTTTCTCGTGCAAGCTGGCGCGCGTCCCGCGGCCGGGAATACTGCGGTCGATTTCCATCGTCATCGTCGTCTTCTTCGCCGTGATCGTCGCCGAGGGAGCTTTGGGCAGCCTCATCCGCGAGGCTTACGTCTTCGGGGGTTACCCCTTGTGGGAAGCCGGCTTCGTGGCCTTCTTCCTCGGGTTGCCCGTGCACATGGCCGTCTGCTCCGCACTCCACGCCAAGATGCTCGCCCGCCCCCTCAGCGAAGGCCTGTCGGTTTGGCTGGTGGAAAAATCGATCAAGCTCGGGTTGATCTCCATCGGCGCCGGCCTCTTCGCCCTGTTGATCTTCGCCAACAAAGCATAATTCGAATGGTTCAATTCTTCGCCACGTGCGCCCGCGGCCTCGAATCGGTCCTCGCCCGGGAAATCGAATGGATCGGCGGCGCCCAGATCGAAACGGGCCGCGGCGGCGTCTTCTTCTCCGGTGGCATCGTCGAACTGTATAAGGCCAACCTCTGGCTCCGCACGGCCGTGCGTGTCCTACGCCCGGTCTTCGATGGCCCCGTCTTCAGCCCGGATGAACTTTACGACGCCGTGCGGACAATCCGTTGGTCGGACTACCTCACGCCGAATCACACGCTCGCCGTCGATTGCAACGTCCGCGATTCCGCCATCACGCACTCGCAGTACGCCAGCCGCCGAGTGAAGGACGCCATCTGCGATCAGTTCCGCGAAGAGACCGGCGTCCGCCCGAGTGTCGATACCGAACGACCGATGCTCGGGCTGAATCTGCACATCTCGAAGAATCGCGCCATCCTCAGTTTGGACAGCTCGTGGGACAGCCTCCACAAGCGCGGTTACCGTCCGATTCAAACGCGGGCTCCGTTGAACGAAGCCCTCGCCGCCGGGCTGCTGCTGCACCTCGGCTACGACGGCAACTTCCCACTCGTCGATTGGATGTGCGGCTCCGGCACCTTCCTCGTCGAAGGGGCGTGGATCGCGATGCGCCGCCCGCCGGGGCTGACGCGGAAATGGTTCAGCTTTTTCGGCGGCCTCGACTTCGACAAATCCCTGTGGGGCGACATCCGCGACACGGCCCGCGAAGAAGTGGCGACGACGCTGACCTTCCCGCCACGCGGCTCGGACGTCCGCCAAGATGCTGTCGAGTTGGCGAAGCACAACGCGAAGGGGGCGGGCATCGGCCACTTAGTGCACGTCGAAAAACTGGAACTCGGCGACGCGCGACCGAAACCGGGCGAACCGCCGGGCCTGATCATCTGCAATCCGCCCTACGGGGAGCGACTTGGCGAAGAGGACGAATGGATCCCGCTGCACCGCAAGATGGGCGCCGCCTTCGCCGAGCACTGGCCCGGCTGGCGGCTGGCGCTCTTCACCGCCAGCGACAAACTGGCGAAGCAGTTGAAGCTGAAGGTGACCCGCACGACCCACTTCTACAACGGCAGCATCCCGTGTAAGCTGTGGGAGTTCACGAATGGGTGAGCCGGCTTGCGTGAGCGGCCGGAATTTTCGACTCGATCCGCCGGCCGCTCACGCAAACCGGCTCACCACAATCCGCACTTGCTGGACGCGAGGCTTTCACCGATGGAAACCGTCATCATCGTCTCGCTGATTACCACGGCGGGCACTGTCATTGTCGCCCTGATCGCACTACTGCCGCGCTGGATCGACGCGCGGCAGAAGCGCCAGACCTCGACTCCAGACACACTGTCACCATCGCCGGGTGATAGGGCAAGAGAAGCGACTCCAATTCCGGAAGAACTTCCTGATGGCCACATCCGATTGTTCGGCACGTCCGCCAGCGATGCTCGGGCTCCTCGTGAGATGGATTTGTCGCGAGAAGGCGAGGAGATCCGGATGGATATTCACAATCCGGGTTCTTCGCAGTGGGTCTTTTGGGTGCGACGCGAAGATTTTGAAATGAGCCTGCGCGGCTGGGACTGGCATCGAGCCGCCGAAGTCCGAATTGCTGCGAGGAAGGCGAGTAGTTCACTGGAAGTCGTTTTGAAGCTGTACACAAGCGGCGACGCCGAACTCGAATTGCAAGCAGGAAAATGGTGGATGTGGCTGAAAGCGGAGGAATTTGCGCAAGGGTTACTTGCCTTGGGAGTCCGCCTTGATCGGGAATAGGAGTTGCACTGTCCGCGAAGTATCATCAAATCTTACTGAGCGTTCACCCAAATGCGGTGCTGACATGATCCGCTTTTCCTGCCCCACATGCAACAAAAAGATTAAGGCCGCATTCGAGGCTGCTGGAAAAATAGGCAGATGCAAGTGTGGAGAGCGAGTTCGAATTCCAACTCCGCAACGCCTACCTATGCCAGCATTGGAGGGCATCTCATATCCGTGTCCATCATGCCAACACATCATTCAAGCGGGCAACGGCGACACTGTGACTACGTGCAGATGCGGCGCGATTGTCTGCATTCCTTCACGAACCGCTATCGCCGAAAGCCTCGAACAGCGACGCAGGAATATCCTGCAGACTCCGACACCGGAAATTGCGGCAGTTCCATCCGCCGCAACAGTGGCAAATAGAAAACCCCCGAACACTTTAGCAGCAGTCGTATGTTGTATTGTTTGCCTGCCGATCTTTTCATGTTGCATGTTTGGCACCGATCGCACATCGCAAAATCCTGATCCGCCCAAATGGGATATCGACAAGCTCAAGCAGGATATCAGGGACAATCCCGACCAGCCCATTTTCGTACCAAACGACGGCAGTCAGCCACGCGTCGTGAAGTGACTTGAAAAAATTCTATGATCCTAGGACTCGCGAGCGCCCAAGTGGTTGGGCCGCGCTTGAATCCCCACTCAGTGAGCATTCCTAGCTGGTGTCCCGCTACACTCGACCCTTGACAGGGTCGGCTCGCCGGTTTACTTCACTTCCCGTAGGCCGGCGCATCCCGCACGCGCTTCCGTAAATCCGCGATTGGGCAACCGCGTGAGCCGGATCGGCCTCTGTCCTCCGTCTGGGATCTTGGACGTCACACACCGCACCTCGGTATCAGCGGCCGGGTGCCGCCCGCGATCCGGTCAAGAATAGATCGTTGCACTCGGACTCGAGTACGCCCCCGACGACCACACACTGCCAACCCGGGCTGCGGCGGACGACCTCTTCGGCCGGGATGTCAATCTGCCGCCAGCCGATGTCCGTCAGTAACCGGATGGAGGTGCCGAACACAACCGTCCCGATGCCGGCCCAAAAGCATGCCGCCATGCACATCGGGCACGGTTCCGCGGTGGTGTACAGCACCGACTCGTCGCCACCGCCGCGGCCGGAACGGACGAGCGCGTTGATGGCGTCAACTTCGCCGTGCCAGGTCGGGTTCACGTCGGTCTTGTTCCACCCTTCGGCGACGACCTCGCCGGTGGTCCGATCAACGATCACCGCGGTGAACGGACGGTCGGGGACGTGAGCCGTCAGGGAGATGGCCCGCCGCATATACCGTTCGTGATCGAGTTCGCTCATTTTCGCACCTCAGTTCGGGGCTAGCCAGACCAGCCACACGGCCAACACCCCGCGGGCACTCCAGGCGGCCGTCCGGACCCAGTTCGTCCGCACCAAGCGTCTGTGAGCGGCCACATCAAACCCATGACTTAAACGTTCGTGGCAGGGTATTTGGACGAAGGCGGTGGACGCCCAGATGGCGATCAGCAACAGCAGACCGGGCACCAGTTGCCACACCGTGAGGTGCGACGGCCGGAGCCAGAACAGCAATATTGCGCACACACCTTCCGCCAGCATCGACGGAGCGACAACCCAAGTTGTCAAGGCCCTGTGCCGCCGCTCGAACGCGCGGAACTCTGCGCCGCCCGTACTCGCGAACAGGGGGTAGTGGACGACCTGCACGAACCAGATCACGCCCGTCAGGAACAGCGTGGCTGCCAACTGCGCCACGAGCAACAGACGCGGAAGGGATTCGTTCATGCTGGATGTTCCGAAACGCCGCCGGTGGACGCTCGCCGGTCGGGGGGATTCCACTCCCCAGACTCGATCACCCGCCGCGTGGTCTCGTGCCGGTAGGCGAACATCTTATCCAGTTTTCGGCGGACGAACCTGCCGCCCAGCCACCGCCCGATCCGCCCCAACGGGATCAGATATTCCACCTCGTCCCGCAACACAGTGCCTCCGCGGCCGTCGTCGGTCATGCGGTGGCGGTGATACCACCAGGCGAACGGCCCGGATTCTTGGACGTCCGCGAACAGCGTCGGCGGGTCGTACTCGGTGTGGATCGCGACCCACCGAAGGGACACGAACCCGAGTCGCGACACCAGCACAACGCGGCTACCGGGGCGCAGGGAACCGTCGGACTCCACCACCTCCATCTTCTCCCACGGTGGGGTCAGCTTCTGAAGGGCGTCCGGGCTTTCGTGGAAGGCGAACACCACCGCCGGCGGTGCGGCGATCCGGCTCTCCTTCACGTACCGTTGCAAGACCGCCGGGTCGGGCGGACGGTGCTGTTTCGCCGCGTCGAACAGGATGAGGGCGAACGGTATCCACCAGACGAGGTCGTTGGTCAGGATGGTCAGCGCGAACAGCGGGGGGAAGGTGCCGTTCAGCAGAGCTACGGCGAACCCGACGGGGCCGAACACCTTGCCCAACAACCCAACGAGCACGATCGGCCAGTGCGTCCGCGGGTCGCGGGCTGCGATCAGGTACCCGACGCCGTAGACCCCGACGATCATCCCGACGCACTGCCAGATCTCGGGGTAGTTCACCCGCGGGATGCCGACCAGATCGAACAGCAGATGCGGGAAAGCGATCGTGACCGCCCCCCAAGCGAGATTGTAGGCGCCGGCCGCCCACAGCCATCGGCTCACCCGCGGGGGCGGTGGGGGTTGCGAGTCCGTGTTCATGCAGCGCCTTGCTGGTTTTGGCCGGTGGCGAACCGGGGTGGTTCGTTCGTCCCGTGACGCTCGTTGCGCCCCGATCCAGTATGCGAACCGTGTGGGAGCGACGGCAGATAACACCGTTCGCGCCGCCAGAGTCACACCCCACAGATGACGGTCGGGTAAACGGAAATCTTAGGCGTTGTCCGCGAAACTCGAAAAAAATACGAAGCGAGTTGCGATTGGCTCTTCTCGACGACTATTAGTCTCGTAACACTTCCGACGGAGCGGCTCGACTCTCTCCACCGTGAACCGACCCGCGACTCGGTTCGCTCACGGCTTCGAGTCCAAAACCGTTCTGCCGGATCTTTTCCACTGCTGCTGACGCTTTTATCCGATTGGACACGGTACTGTTCTTGCTCCCCCTCACATGTGGGCCAAGGAGTGCCGTGAGTTCTGATTTTGGATATGCCCGACCCGCTCCCGCGGCGGCGGCCGGGTGTTCACGCGCAGGACAGCCGCCGGAGGATCTCGCCGATGGTAACGTTCGCATCGCTGCAGTCGCTCAACCTGTTCCAGTACAGCTTGGTGGACAACGTGTTTTCGATGACGGTCGCCACAATGGGCGCGGCCGCGCTGTTTTTCTTCTTCGCTCGCTCGAGCGTCGCCCCGAAGTACCGACCGGCCCTGCTGGTGTCCGGGATCGTGGTGTCCATCGCCTGCTACCACTACTTCATGATTCGGACCAGCTGGCAAGGCGCGTATGCGTTCGAGAAGGCAGCCAATGAAGGCGGGGCCGCCAATTACGTCTCGTCTGGCAAGGCGTTCAACGACTTTTACCGATACGCCGACTGGATCCTGACCGTCCCGCTACTGATGGTCGAACTGATAACAGTCATGGCACTGGCGAAAGCCGTCGCGCGCCCACTCTTGCTCAAGTTGGTGATCGCAGCCGCCCTGATGATCGGCCTCGGATACCCGGGCGAGTTGTCGAACGTGTGGGGCAGCCGGCTGGTGTGGGGGCTGTTGTCGTCGATCCCATTCGTGTACATCCTATATGTGCTTTGGGTGGAGCTGACCAAATCGCTTGATACCCAGCCGCAAGAAGTCCGCGGACTGATCTCCATCGCCCGAATCGTGCTCCTGGTCACTTGGGCGTTCTACCCGATCGCTTACGCAATCTACGGCGACTCGCTTCCGGGTGCGATTCCGGGCATCGTGGGCGAGCAGTCGGCACTCGGGGTGGTCGGCATCCAAGTCGGGTATGCCATCGCCGACATCACCGCCAAGGCAGGGTTCGGAGTACTCATTTACCTGATCGCTCGAGCCAAGACGGAAGCGATGACGCCGCAGGAACGAATTGAGCAAGAACGTGCGGAGTTGTCGGTGGCCTAACCGCGGATTCCGTTCGTGCACGTAGGGAGCGGGCGATGGAACATCTCACGCCCGCAATCGTGACCGCCGGGCTGGTCACGATGGTTGCTATCGTCGGGATGCCGCATGGCGGACTCGACCACCTCTTCGGCCGCGAGCTGTTCCGCCCGCTTCTGGGGCGGTACTGGCTCGCCGGGTTCGGCCTCGCCTATCTGGGCACGGCCGGGCTCGTGGTGGCCGGTTGGTTCGCCATCCCGGCGCTCACCGTCCTGCTGTTCTTTCTGATCTCGGCCGTCCACTTCGGCGACTCCGCCGGCGTCCGACAGCCGCTCCGAGCGGTCGAAGGTGGCATGGTCATCTGGGTTCCGCTGCTGTTCCGGCAGGCGGAAGTGGCGGAACTGCTTGCTTGGGTGGTGCCCGGTGGCGACCCGGAGTTAACGCGAGCCGGTGTGAACGCCATTCAGCCGCTGTTGTGGCCGGTCGCGGTGTTCTTCGTGGTCACTCTACCGGTGAAGTACACCTTTGCGAGCGTCGCCCGAAAGGTGGCCTTCGCCACGCTGTTCGCCCTGGCCCCGACACTGGTCAGTTTCGTGGTGTACTTCTGCGGCTGGCATTCGACACGGGAGTTGATGGAACTGGCCCGCCGAGCCGACCCGGCGAGCCCGTGGCGGGGGTTGCGAAGGGTCATGGCGGCGGCCGCCCCAATGGCGGGGTTGGCGGTGGCGGCAACATCCTTAGCGGCGTGGTGGTTTGCCGGCGACCGCGAGTTGCAGCCGGTGATGGTTCAAGCGGTGTTTATTGGGCTGAGCGCGGTGGCCGTGCCGCACATCCTGCTCCACGCGGCCGCCAGAACGAAGGGGGCCGATCCGTTTTCCGGAGGATCCGGGGTCCTGCGGCACGGTTCACATTCCGAGAGAGCCTTGGCGTGAGTCAGCTTGACTACATCATCGTCGGCGGGGGGCTTCAGGGCGGCCTGATTGCCTTAGCGTTGCGGCAGCGCCAGCCTCGGGCTCGCGTTACGGTCATCGAACGCGGGCGACGGCCCGGCGGCAATCAC
>JBBRUN010000173.1:0-9789 GCA_038247765.1 Gemmatales bacterium
ACCAAGCGGCTTGATAGATGGTCAAGATTTCGGCTTCCCCCACCGCGCGGGGGTTGAAGCGGGCCGTCCATTGTTCGTTGGCTTCGACGGCCATGAGATGGAGTATACCCTCGCTGATGCCGAAATCCTTCAACCGAGTCGGCAATCCGGCGGCGCGGACGAAAGCGTCGATCCGAGCCGCCAAGGTTTCGGAGTCGGTGCTCAGCTGCCGGTAGAGTTCCCCGACGACGGGGGCGTTGAAGCGGACGACGTGCGGCAGCAGAATGCCGATGGCGGTGCCGTGCGTCAGGCCGTAGTGGGCGGTCAGCGGGTTGGCGCAGCTGTGGCAAACGCCGAGCATCGCGGCTTCGATGGCCATGCCGGCGAAATGCGAACCGATCTGCATCTCGGCGCGAGCCGCGAGGTTTTGCGGATCGCGCAGCACGATCTCGAAGTTCGGTTCCAAGTGCTTCCAGGCCGCGAGCGAACACATCCGCGAGAACGGGTTCGCTTTCGTGCAGACCAGCGATTCCACGGCGTGGGCGATGGCGTCGATCCCCGTGACGGCCGTGACCATCTTCGGTTGCGACACCGTCAATTCCGGATCGAGGATCGACACGCGGAACGCGGCCTTCTTATCGCCGCAGGCCATTTTCATGTGCGACGACGAATCGGTGATCAGCGCGTAGCTTTGCGCTTCGCTACCGGTGCCGGAAGTCGTGGGGACGCCGACCGACGGCAGCATGGGCTTCGTGGCTTTGCCGTGCCCTTTGTAGTCGGCCATCTTCCCGCCATTGGTCAGCAGGAAGTTGATCCCTTTCGCGCAGTCCATGCTCGAGCCACCGCCGATGGCGACGATGCAATCGACCCCGTGTTGTTGGGCGACCGCGACCCCGGCGAGCACCTCTTTCTCGGTCGGGTTCTCCTTCACGCCGTCGAAGGTGAACACGCGGGTCCCCGCCTCGGCGAGGAACTGGGCCGCGCGTTGAGGGTGGCCCGAAGCCGCCAATCCCGGATCGGTGACGAGCAAGGCGCGGGTGCAATCGAGGCCGCGCGCCACTTCGCCGAGGCGGTTCAACGCCCCGGGTCCGACGATCACACGGCCGAGGGGTTGATAATCAACCATGGGCCAAGGCGAGGGCGCGCTGTTTGTAGAGGTGGGTGAAAAGGTTCCCTTCATGCGGCTGTTCCCACGTCAATCGATTCGTCGGCAAGGCCCCGATGTTCAGCCGCTCGATGTGCGGGCAGGCCATCGCGTCGGCGATGAAGGCCGGGTCTTCGGTCAGGACGCTCGCCGCGAGCGTGTACCCGATCCGCTTCAGAATATCGCCCTGCGGGCATTCTATGACGCTCGCATAGGGGAAGAGGAACTCCTTGTTCGCCAGCGGGTGCTCAGGAGTGTCGCAGCGCATCACCGCCGGCAGCAGATAGGCGATCCGGCCTTCCTTCACCAATCGCGGCAGGGTGCGATACTTTGCCGTCACGTCGGTGGCGCCGGGCGTCTTCAGGCCTTCTTCGAGGAGGTTGTCGATCGCCTCGGCGACTTCGGGCTTGGCGAACGCGGAGATTTCACAAGCGGGGTCATCCCACGGACGGGGAACCATGGTGCCCAATCGTTTTGCCAGGGCATCGGCGATTTTGTCGGCGTTGCGGGGCGTCCAGATGGCGGAGGCGTTCACGCAGGCCCGGCCGCCGTTGGCCGCGACCGATTCCACGAGGATGTCGATGTGCTTCTCGTAGTTGTCGGCCTCGTCTTCGCCGAAGATGATTTTGCTGTAACCGGTGCCGTGGATTTCGACGCGGTGATCGTTCTTGTACGGGGCCATGGTGCGGTCGTCGCCGAAGGCCATGCTGCGCCCGCAGAGGCGCAGGATGTCGCCGGCCCCGGCGTGATCGGCCGGGAGGAAGCCGAGGAATTGGCTCGGAATGCCGGCTTTGATGAACGATTGCAGCACGCGGAACGGCGTCCACGGTTCTTCGCGGCCGGGCTTCAACAGCAGCGGCATCTTCATGGCCAGCGTCGGCACCCAGAGCGAGTGGACGCCGGGGGAGTTCGACGGCAGCACGGCGCCGAAGACGTTCGTCGTCGGGAAGAAGGCCTGCATCCGGCCGGATTTCGTCGAGTAGCCTTGGTCGAGTGCTTCGAGATCAAGCCCGCGGGTCAGGCCGCCGAGAACTTCTTCGATGTGGCCGAGGACGTAGTGGACCTTCAGCGCGTTCCGCCTGCAAAAGACCATCGGGCTGCCGGTGGTCGCCGAGAGGTTGCGGACGTAGTCGTCGAAGGTTTGCTCGGAGTCACCGCACGGCAGCGTGGCGTTGACGAAGTAGTCCGCGGCCTTCTTGTACATGGCGAGGATGTCGCGGATGGGGATCGCGCGGAGTTCCTTGTGGGCGCGATCCATCTGCCCGATATCGCGGGCGATCTGGCTGCCCGTGACTTGGCTGACCTCCGCCACCGGTTCCCCGGTGACGTGGTGGATCAGCGTGGCCTTGTCGAGGCTCGAGTAGGGTTTGCCGAAGCGGAGGGCGGGGATCTGGATCATGGCGGTGTCCGTTATCGAGTGGTTGTCTTCAAGAGTTTAGTCGCCCGCGCGGCGCCGGGTGATCGGAGTGGCGAATCCGGCCGGAGGGCGTAGTCAATGCGCGTTTCGTAGTCGGCGTCTTCGTACGCATCGTCCAAGCAGTCCCGCAGCGAGTCCGGGACATCGTCGTGCTCGGGCTTCAGCGGGATAGGGATATTCGGCAATTCGTCCCGCAAGGTGAACGCCCAAAGATCGACGAGGGGGAAATTCTGAGTCCGGCTGACGAGGACGTAATAATCCGCGAGCGGCAAACGCGAGCGCCCCATGGGCAATCGGGCGCCGTCCCGGAGCAGGTCGATCTCGACGAGGTTCGTTCCGCTCAAGATGTACTCTTCCCGCTTGGCCAAGTACCCGCGGCGATCGGAACCCGGGGACTTGTTGGATGGGCTGAGCAGTTCGACCACGGTGACGATGCGTTTGTCTCGGGAGTCGATAATTTTGACGTACTTGGTGCTCTTCTTTTTGGTCGGTTTGCTGAAAGTCAACTCCGCGGTCGCGGCGGTGGCGTTGAGCAACGCTGACGTTCCGCGAACCGAGCGAGGCTTGTCGGTCGTAGAAATGAACGCGCACGGGTATGCGAACGCCACGCGATCTTCGAGTTCATCCCCTTCGAGCCAAATGTGTTGTTCCACATCCGCATAGTAGCCCTCGGGTAGCCTCGCTCTCAAACCTTTGCGGAAATACACCAAAAACGTCGTGTGAAACCCCTTCCAAAACGCGGGGTCTTCCAGATACGGATCCATTCCCGGAAAGGGCGACGGCATCGCTAAGCCCACCCCTTCGAGATCAGTTCGGTGGCCCAAGCGGCGTCGAGTTTGCGAAGCGGGCTCTCCGGCGACGCGGCGTAGTCGATGCGATTCCGATAGCCGGTCCGCTCGTAGACGGTGTCCAAGCACACTTTCAATGACAATGGAATGTCGCCGTGCTCGGGCTTCAACGGTATCGGGAGGATCGGCAAAAGATCGCGTACCGTGAATGCCCAAACTGCGACGCGCGGGTACTGTTCAGCGCGGCTCACGAAGGCGTAGTAATCGGCCGGGGGCAATTTGGGGCGACCCAACGGCAAGCGATCGCCGTCTCGCAACAAGTCGATTTCGACCACGTGCGTCCCGCTGAGAATGTACTCGTTCCGCTTGGCGAGGTAACTTTCGCGTCCTTCCCCCGCCGATTTGTTGGCCGGGCTCAGCAACTCGATCACGGTGACGATCCGATTCTTCGCGGCGTCCGTGATCGAAAGGAACTTTGCACTTTTCTTCTTGGTCGGCTTCGCGAATGTCACCTCGGAGGTGGGAGCCGTGGCGACCGAAATCGCAGCGGAAACACCGCCATTCCCATCAGTCGCCACGTAGGCATCGGGGTACGCGAACGAAATTCGCTCATCGGAGTCCTCGCCTTCGAGCCAAACGTGCTGCTCGATCTCCGCGTAATACCCTTGCGGCAACACTTCTGTCAAAGCGTCGGAAATCGCCACTAGGAAACGAGAATGGAACCCCCGCCAGAACGCGGGGCTTTCCAAGTACGGATCCATTCCCGGAAAAGGCGACGGCATCGCTAAGCCCCCCGTTTCGAGAGCAGTTCGGTGGCCCAAGCGGCGTCGGAGTCTTTCATTGCGAACGCTGGCGGAGCCGTGTAATCGACCGCTTGTCCATAGCGGCCTTCATCGTAAACGCGGTCGAGGCAAGACCGGAGCTCCAGGACGACCGAACCGATTTGCGGTAGCAGTGGCACGGCGAAGTTCGGGATCGATTGCCGGACGGAAAATGCCCAGACCGATGTCATCGGTCGCCGTTCCGCCGCCGAGACCAAAATGTAATAGTCCGCGACCGGCGGCGCCGGATTGCCGACCGGCAACCGAAGGCCCGAACGGAGCAAATCGACCTCCACCAGATTCGTACCGGCAGCGAGATACTCGTTGCGTTTGTTCAAGTAGGCCGAGCGATCCGGCCCGATTTTTTTGTTGGATGGACTCAGCAATTCCAAAGCGGTGAGAACATTTCGCCCGTCGAGCGTTTCGATCAGCACATGGCGGTGACGGGTCAACTCGCCGGGGAGCAAAACCATCTCGAGCGTGGGGCTGGATAGCAGCGCTGCGGACGAGCCATTGCGATAGGGCGAGGGAGTATCGGGAATGAAGACATCCGGGTTCCGCAGTCGCCGCTCGGGTTCCGAATCGCCTTCCGATTCTTCGACCCGAATGTATTGTTCGATTTTCGCCCTGAAACCCGCGGGCAATCGCATGTTGAGCTGCGCAGCGATAGCCACGATCAAGGCGTGGTGAACCCCGCCCCATTCGCTGGGGTCTTCCAAATACGGGTCCATTCCCGGAAAGGGCGAGGGCATCGGTCGATCCTCAGTACACGCCGACGACGGTACCGCCGGCCAATTCCGCGAACGGTCGCACGCCGCTGACGCCGTCCCACGGGTACTTATCGAAGGGCTTCTCCCGTTCGCCCTCGTCGCGCTCCGGGAAGCGGGGCACGAAGAACTCCTTCGTGAAGGTGCTGAGCAAGACCCGACCGGTGCCGCCGTACGGAACGACTTCTCCGAAGTCCTTAGGGTTCACGACTTCGATCACCGCCCGCGGTTGCGGGGCGTAGTACGAAATCTTGAAGCCATCCTCCGGGCCGATCGGCTTGCTGCAGGCGAGTCCCATGAGCGTGTTGCCGTAGGTCGGCGTCATGTAGACGTCGCCGTTGTCGAGCATCTCTTCGTAAGCTTCGCGGGTGAACTGCGGCGTGAATTCGGTGCCACCGCTGAAGATGCCCGTGAGGCCGGCGCTCTTGATCGAGCGCAGTCCGCCCGACGGGATCGCCTTGCCGAGTTCGCGGTACTTGTCTTCGAGCTTGCCGTTGCGGATGGCTTCGTCCAGCGCCGCGAGCAGCTTCGGCGTCGTGAACATGCATTTGATGTCGTGCCCGCCGGCGAGCACCGTGATCGCCTGATCGATGCAGTGATCCTTGTACGCTTGGGCCTCGGCGATCTTTCGGGCTTTCAAGCACTTCACGACGTAGCGCGGATCGAGGTCGATGGCGAAGCAGATCCCGCCCCGGTACTGGGCGAGGTGCTCGATGGCCAAGCGCAGCCGGCGCGGGCCGGACGGCCCCAGCATCAGCCAGTTGCTCCCCTTTGGGAACGACTTCTCCGGCAATGTGTCGGACATCATCTCGTAATCGATCTTGAAGTCGTCGAGGACGATTCGGGTCTTCGGCAGGCCCGTGGTGCCGCCGGTTTCGAAGACGTACACCGGCTTGTCGCCGAAGCCCTTCGGCACCCAGCGTCGCACCGGGCCACCGCGGAGCCAGTCGTCTTCGAAGACGGGGAACTTCTTCACGTCGTCCCAACCGTTGACGTCGGTCAGGGGGTTGAAGTCGAAGGTCTTGGCTTTGTCGAGCCAAAAGGGCGTGCCGGTCTCGGGGTTGAAGTGCCACTGCACAACTTCGCGTACTTGGGCGTCGAGTGCGACGCGGGCATTCGCGATTTTCTCGTCGAGCGTGGCTCCCGTCACGGGTGCCGGTTTGCCGGGGGTGTCGATCACGGGGAGTCTCGGGGCGGGTGGGAGTGATTCGATAGACCTAGTACCGCTATTCATATGCGAGTCCAACGAAAAAAGCCCACGGACGGGGTCGTCCGTGGGCTTTTTTCGGATTCGTCCCGGTTCATACCAGTCGGGTCAGTTCCATCGATATCCTCCCACTGCCGCGCAAGACCCGATTGCGGCTGGGCCGATTTGAACCCCTGCCGATTGCGGTCGACCAAACTGACGAGGACAATCGGTACGTCGCAAATCGCCGCGGCTAGCCCGGTGATGGCGTCGAAGTCGAATTCCGGGGGCGTATCCAGAATCCGCAGGCGCTTCAAAGCTTCCAGTCGTTCGGTCTCGCAGGGCGGGCAAGGTGCGATCATAAAAGCCGAATCTGGGCGGAGAAGGGGCAGCGTTAACGTTCACGTTTGGTATGAACGCAACCGACAACGGAATCTGCGGGGTATGTAAGCCCCGAGGTACCGGTTCGGTATTCCTCGTCGGGCATACAATACCCACGAACTTCACATTTTTTGCGCCACACGCCACGAGTTTCTGACCATGAGCGCACCCGACCAAGAGAAAACGGGCCTCGGCAACTACTTCATCGCCAACTACCCTCCGTTCTCTTTTTGGAATGGCGCCGACGTTCCCCGGGCCGTGGAGGCGCTGAATCGCGCGCCCAAACCGGGTACGCCGCTGGGCCTCTATCTGCATATCCCGTTCTGCCGAAAACGCTGCAAATTCTGCTACTTCCGCGTTTACACCGACAAGAACGCCAAGGATGTGTCGGTCTACCTCAACGCCATCTTGAAGGAAGTCGAACTCCTCGCCGCGACACCCTCCGTCGGCGGCCGTCACCTCGACTACGTCTACTTCGGCGGCGGCACGCCTTCGTATCTGAGCGCCGATCAACTCAAAGGATTGATGACGTCGCTGAAGGAAATCCTCCCGTGGGATCAAGCCCGCGAAGTCGCGTTCGAATGCGAACCGGGGACGCTCCAACGGCACAAGCTCGAAGCCCTCAAAGAAATGGGCGTCACCCGCCTCAGCCTCGGCGTCGAAAACTTCAAGCCGGAGATCCTGCAGTACAACGGCCGGGCCCACCTCGAAGACGAAGTCTACCGGGCTTACGGCTGGGCCCGCGAGATCGGCTTCGACCAAATCAACATCGACTTGATCGCCGGCATGGTCGGCGAAGACTGGGACAACTGGAAATCGTGCATCGCCAAAACGATCGTGATGTCTCCCGAGAGCGTGACCGTCTACCAGATGGAATTGCCCTACAACACGACCTTCTCGAAGGAACTCAAGATGGCCGGGGAGAACAACACCCCGGAGATGGCCATCGCCGACTGGCCCACCAAGCGGGCGTGGGTGCAGTACGCCTTCGACGAATTCGTGAAGGCCGGGTACGAAATTTCGAGCGCCTACACCGTGGTGAAGAACAAAGCGACGACGCAGTTCGTCTACCGCGATGCACTCTGGACCGGGGCCGACATGTTCGGCACCGGTGTCGCCAGCTTCGGGCACGTCAACGGTGTGCACATCCAGAACGTCGATACTTGGGAAGCGTACATCGCCAAGCTCGACGCCGGGGAGATCCCCATCGGCCGGGCGTTGCCGGTGAACGACCGCGAGCAACTGATCCGCGAGATGATCCTGCAATTGAAGACCGGCCACCTCGAACGCCAGTACTTCCAAAGCAAGTTTTCGGTGGACATCAACGACGAGTTCCGCAGCGGCTACGCCAAGCTCGAAGGCGAAGGCTTTCTCAAGGTGACACCGCAGGGTGTCGATGTGACACCGTCCGGGTTGCTCCAGATCGACCGGCACTTGCCGACGTTTTTCGACCCCGAGCGGCAGTCGGCCCGGTACACGTGAATTGGGAATCGCTAGAAAAGCGTGATGGAACTCGTCAAGCCATTCCGTGTCTGGCCGTATCTGGTCGTCAACCTCAGCGCGGCCGTCTGGCTCGATTTGACGTCGTTCCATAACTTGCTGACGTCCGACTCCATCGTCTTCGTCCTCGCCAGCCTCTACGAGATGCGGCCCTTCTTTTGGGAACAAGACCGCATCGGGATGCTGATCCCTCTGGCCGCGTCGTGGTGCGACAGCCCCTTCCACAACCTGCTGCTGCAAACCGGCGCGATGATTTTCATCGGCCTGACCATGCCCGTGATGCTGGCCCGCGTGCTGACACCGCACCGCATGGCCCCGCTGGCCATCACCTTGTGCAACGCCCTGTTCCTGCTATTGGCGCCGAGCAAAATCCACGAGAACTGGTTGCTCGTCTGCAATTACCCCTCGGCGCTGCTGCTCGGACTGTTCGCGGTTTCGCTCGTCGATCGTTACCCCGGCCGCGTGCTGAGCACCATCGCCTGCGCGTTGCTACTGCTGTTGGCGCACTGGCAGTATTTCGGAGTGATTCTGTATCTCGGGCCGCTGATTGCCTTCCGGGCGTGGTGCCGAACCGGCCCCGGTGCGCCCGTCGGGGGTCGTTTCTTGCTCAGGCCCTTCGGCGATGCCCGCTCGCGGGTGGCCTGCCCCTTGGCGCTCGTGGCTTTCGGCGCGATCTGGCTGGCGATGACGCGGGTGCGGAACTCGAACCCGATCATCGTGCAAACATCCGCAGATTCTCTGCCGGTGGAACACTGGCCCGAGACGTGGCAGCGGTTGATTGCGACCACGGCCGCGCTGCCCCGCATGGACGAATACGCCCTCGGCTCGGTGGTTGTTTGCGGAATCGGCTTGCTGCTGGGTGCGATCTTCAACCGGCGCACGCTGGCGACGATGGCAGTTGCCGCACTCCCGGCAGTGCTGGCGGCCATCGTCGAATTCGGCATCCTCGGCACGCGGGAATGGACGGCGGCGAACGAATATCACCCGCGCTACCTCGTCGCCGCGACGACCACCGCCGCGGCGATATTGGCTCTCCTCGGCTTGGTGCCACTCCTCGAACGGATTCCGCGCCGCCGGGAACCGCTGGCGATTGTCCTCGCCGGTCTGTTGGTACTGGCGGGTGCCACCGGGCGCTACGGCTGGCCCTCCCCGCAAGGTGTGCGAACCTTGCTCGACGAAAAATGCGGCACGATGACCCCGCTCTTGCTCGAAACCCAATGCGAGGCCGTGGGCGGCGATTATTGGGTCGTCTGGCTGGCGATGTTCCACATCAACATGACCCTGCACGAACGCGGCGACGATCGGGTCGTCTTCGGCCTGGGTTACCGCTGCGAGCCGATGACGCGCCGTTGGGCCAATCACCCCGATGGCTTCCGAATCGCCTTGCCGAACGACGAACTCCCGCACGTCGTATCGCCGGCCCAATTCCGGGGCATCGGCCGGTTCGAGAAAATCGAAGACCGCGACATCTTGATCTTCCCAGGCCACAACCACGCCCCGACGCGCCCGCTGCGCGTCGGGATCTATCGGGTCACTATCGGTGGAAAGTAAATGCTCACAAGTTCAATTCGGGGCAGAGCTATGGCAACGCGCCGCGCCTACACGCTGGTCGAAATGCTGGTCGTCTTTGGCATACTCGCCGTACTGATCGGCCTGCTTTGCTACGGAATGGCCTTCTGATACGGAATGGGGCGTAAGTCGGGATGCCTGATACGGATTACAGGCGACTGCCACTCGCAGGCACCGACCGATTCGGTAACGGGCCGATGCTTTGCAACGGAAAGCGAACTGTTGTGCGCAAAACGG
>JBBRUN010000174.1:0-9785 GCA_038247765.1 Gemmatales bacterium
AGCGACGAGATAATCCACGAGGCGCACGAACGGGTCGAAACCAACAACATTGGTCGCATCGGCGACGAAGTTCGACAGGGCGTTGATGTCGTAATAGACCAGCTTCCCATTGCGGTCGTCGATCATGTACTCGATGCCGCCGACGTCGATGCCCGCTTCGCGCATGATCGATTCGCAAGCCGCGATCACCTCGGCCGGGGGCGTGTAGCCCTCCACCTTTAGTTTCGTCTTCGGCGTGTCGACCGCGCAAGCCGAGCGTTCGAGGGCGACGCCGTCGCTGCGCTGGCAGATGTCGGCCGGGCAGAGGTTGAAGGTATCGCCGGTGGTGAAGACGTGGATCGCATAGAGGAACTTTCCGCCGAGCAATTCCACTCGGGTGATCTTGCCGCCGCGATTCGGGATGAACTCCTGCACGAGGGCCGTGTGGTCGACGCCGAAATCGAGCCGGCCTTCGTCCGCTGCGCGGGCCAAGTCTTCGATGGTATCGAAGCGGACGATCCCCGCACCGCTGCCGCCGATGTTCGCCTTCACCACGACGGGGAATCGCAACCCCTCCGCCGCGGCGGCCGCTTGGCTCGCATGGTTGATGACAATCGATTTGGGGTACGGCAACCCGAGCGATTCGAGCAGGGTCAGTTGCCGGGCTTTCGAGGTCTCGGTCGTGAAGGCCCGGAGGCCGTTGACCGTCGGCACGTTCAATCGATCGAGGTGCGCGAGGTAGCCGAGGGTGTAGAACATCCCTTGAATGCCATCCCGGAGATACGCCGACGGGCTCATGCGGTTGAAGACGAGCGAATACGGCGACATCGCTTCGGATGGATCGTAGCGGTGGGCGCGCGGATCGAGCCGGTCGTACGCGATGCCCCGGCGGTCGAGTTCCGCGAAGAGCGGGCGGAACCAATCGGGGTGTTCGTGGTAAATGGCGAAGGGGCCGGGGGCCGGCATGGGTTGGCTCCGAATCCGAGAATCACTACTCAAGTGTATCAGGAATGCGTAGACGGGCACGGGCGAGGATCGCGGGGAGTTCACTCTTGAGTGCGGACATACTTCAACCGGATGCGCGGCGCGACACCGTTCCGGTTCGGCTCGACGATCTCTTGGCCTACTTCCACAACGGGGCCAAGCCCCGGAGCGATTGGCGCGTCGGTGCCGAGTTCGAGAAATTCGTCGTCGAGCGCGGCACAGGCCGACATCTCTCCTACGGGGAACTTGGCGGCATCCGGTCGATCTTAGAATCGCTCGTCGAGCGATTCGGTTGGGTGCCGCATTTCGAAGGCGAACACCTCACGACGCTGAGTCGCGCAGGGGCGATGATCTCGCTCGAACCGGGCGGGCAGGTCGAGTTTTCCACACCGCCGTTGAAGACTCTCGCCGAACTGAGCGAAGCGCTCGATACCCACCGGATGGAAATTCGATCCGTCACCGATCCGGCGAAGGTCGCTTGGCTCGCGGCGGGAGTCTCGCCGTTTCAATCGGCCGAGGCGATTCCGCTCGGCGTGCGTTCGCGGCACAAGCTGATGGCCGAGTATCTGCCGAAGTGCTGCCCGATGGCGTTGCCGATGATGAAGGCGACGGCGAGCACGCAAGTCGCGTTCGATTATTCGAGCGAAGCCGACGCGATGCGGAAGTTCCGCGTTGCGCTGATGCTCAGCCCCATCATCAACGCGATTTGGGCGAACAGCTCGAACTACGCCGGCAAGCCCACCGGATTCGCCTCCTACCGCAGCCAAATCTGGCTCGGTATGGATCCGGCCCGCAGCGGTTTGCTCACCGAGTTTCTGGATCGCGGGCCGAGCTTCGACCGCTGGGTCGACTACCTGTTGCATGTGCCGATGCTGTTCGTCTGCCACGATGGGCAATACTTTCCGGCCGACGGAATGACCTTCGTTCAATTCCTCCGCATCGGTCACCGGGGGCGTCTGCCGACGATGGCCGATTGGGAAATCCAACTGACGACGGTCTTCCCCGAAGTGCGGTTGAAGCACTTCCTTGAAATCCGCGGGGCCGATGCGAACCCACCGGCGCTCGCGCTGGCTGTGCCGGCACAGTGGATGGGTCTGCTGTACGATGAGTCAACTCTCGAGATTGCTGAGGGACTTTGCGACGAATTCGATCCCGAAGAAATGCCCGACCTGTTCGCCGCGGTGAGTCGCACCGGTTTGGCCACGCCCTTCGCCAATACGACCGTCTTGAGTTTGGCCGGCACGCTCACCGAGATGGCCGCGGAAGGTTTGGAAGCGCAAGGTGAACCCGACGCCGTGCAGTTCCTCGAGCCAGTGTTCGAGATCCTCCGCGCCGGGATGTCCCCCGGCGCGGACCGGCTCGGCGCGTATGAATACTGACTACCCCTGTTCCTTCGCGCCGATGTCGGCGAGGATCACCGCGGCGGTGTTAGCGTCGTCCGAACTGTCGAAGGTGGCGTAGCCGACGAACTTGCCGTTGACCACGGCCATCATCAGCCCGTGCAGGTTGATCCCGGCCGCTTCCCAAGACTGAGTCACCCGGCCGCCCAGACCTTTTTTGTCGTCCCCTTCGAACCGCATCACGATTGGCTTCTGCACCTCGTGCATCCCCTCGACCGACTGAACGATGTCCATCTCGGCTTTGGTCTGCGTCGGCGCCACGAGCAATTCCCCGGCGCCCGGGTTGGTCGCCGAGCGCTCGCTGTGGACATACTCGAGGTGCGCCCCGGCGAGAGCCAGCGCTTTCAGCTTGGCGGCGGTGCCGCCGGGGATGTCTTCGACTTCGCACTGATAGACATGGACGCGTTTCATTCGGAACATGCGAAACTCCTGGGGAGATGGGCCGACCGACGAAAGATGTGGGCATCGCGGCTCCAAGCTCCGATGATATCTCTGAATCTGGCCATTTGAAATAAGTAGATCGGAAGAATTCCGACTATTGCAATTCGGCCGAAGGCTACGGAACGTGCCGGAGTTTCCACCCGCCTTGCGAAGCCTCACCCGATTTTGCACTGCCGCAAGTAGCGGATGCTCTCTCTGGCGATCGTTGCCGGATCGGGCGAATAGTCGAAGACCTCCACCGACACCCACCCGGAATAATTCGTCTCGCGCAGTGCCGCGAGGATCGGTTTGAAGTCGATGGCACCGAAGCCGGGGCCGCGGAGATTTTCGTCGTTGGCGTGGAAATGGTACGTGTGCTTCGCATTCGCAGCGATCACCGCGGGGCGCGGTTGCGATTCCGCCGCCATCGCTTTCACGTCCAAATGCAGTTTCGCGTTCGGGTGCCCGAGCCGGTCGATGATCCGAACCGCGTCGGCGGCCGTGATCATGAAGTCGGTTTCTTTCGAAGTCAGCGGTTCGAGGCAGAGCTTCACGCCGGTTTCCTCCAACACCGGCAGAACTTCGGCCAAGCATTGCACTGCGAAATCTTCGGCTTGATGGTAGGTGTGCCCGTCCGGAATTTTCCGCTGCGCCGGGGAACCGAGCACGAGGATGTCGCCGCCCAAGTCGGCGGCGGCGCGGGCCAATTCGCCGAGGTAGTCCGCTGTCCGCCGACGGACCGATTCATCCGGGCTGGTGAGTTGGAAGCCGTTCGTCTTGGCGAGTAGCCAATGCAAACCGAGGATCTGCACTCCGGCGGCTTCGGCTTGCGAACGGAGTTCGCGTCGGCGCACGTCGCTCACGTCGGTAATCAGCGGCGCGAGCGTGAACGGCGCGACCTCCAAGCCGGTGTAGCCGAGTTCGGCGACGAACGCGCAGACGCGGGCGTGCTCCCAGCCTTCGAAGGTTTCATTGCAGATGGCGTAGCGCATGGCGGCATCAATTCAGGTCGATCGTGGTGGTCTTGCCCGCATCGTTGGGGTCGGCCAGCGTGAGGCGGACGGCGGCCTTACCGCGAGTGGCTTTGGTAAACTCGGCCGGGGACTTCACCGCGAGGTCGTCCACGCGGGTGACGATCCAGCCCGCTGTGGCCTCCCCGGCTTCCTTGAACCGCTTCTCGGCGACGCTGCCGGTTTCGAGATCTTTCACCGCGACGCCGACGGGCGGAAGCGTTTTCGGCCCGTTGAACATATTGGCGACACCCATGACCCGGATGCTGGAGTAATCGACCCGCAAGCCGAAGACATTCGGCCCCGGATTCGATGCGATCGACGCGAGCGGATTGACCAGCTTCGCCAAGGTCACCTTGGCCGTTTTCGTGTTGCCATCGCTTTTGAATTCGATCGTCACTTCGGTCCCGGCGAGCGGGGCGCCGACGTACAAGAAGAGATCATCGACGTCTTTCAGCGCGTTGCCGTCAATCTTTTTCAGCACGTCGTTGGCGCGGATGCCGGCGTCGGAAGCGGGGCCGCCGGGGGACGCCAAGACGACGAGCACGCCGCCGCCGGGGAACGAACTCGGCACCACACCGAGGAAGCCGTAATCGACTTCCAAGCCCTGCTTAAGGACTTCGAGGATACGCCGGTAGTTGGCGTCGAAGGGGATTGCGTAGCCGCCGCTGGCTTCGGAGCCTTGCACGGCCGCGACCGCGGAACCCAAGCCCACGACTTCGCCATCGAGGTTGATCAAGATCGAACCGCTGGAGCCGAGCGTCAGCCGGGCGTCGGTTTGCAGCAGGCTGCCGTAAGCGTGCAGGGGCTTGCTCGTCCGCAGGTCTTCCCGCTGCGGGGAGACGCCCGAGCGCCGGCGGACGTTGCTGAGAATGCCCCACGAGGCGCTCGGCTCGCCGTCGGCGAAACCGGTCGCCAACGGATGACCGAGTGCGATGATCCACGAGCCGCGTTTGAGGTTCGCTTTCTTGCCGTCGGGCGTATCGACCAATTGCACGGGGGCGAATTTGGCTTCGACCATTTTCGCCTGCGGCCGGAGCAGCCTCAGCACCGCGAGATCGCTGCGGGAATCGGAGGCGTGGATGTCGGCGTAGCTCCCCTCGCCATTCGAAAGGCGGATATAAATCTTCGTCGCGCCGTCGATCAGGTGTTGCGTCGTCAGAATTAAACCTTTGGCCGCGTCGACGACGACGCCCGAGCCGAACGTGTTGTCCGCGGCATTCTCCGGCCGACTGAGGTCGAACTTATTCGGCTGCGGCGGCAGGGGAATTCCGAATCGCTGCGGCGGCGGCTCCTTGGATTCGTATCCGCCGAGCCGACCGGGGAATTTGGCATCGGGCTTCGCACCGGGGTACTTCTGATGGCTGACGACGATCGCCACGACGCTCGGGGCATTTTCTTCGATGACTATCTGCATCTGCTCTTCGAGCGCTTTCGCCGGAGGGCGCGGCGGCTCGGCGGCCCACAACGGAACCGCACCGAGGAATACCAGCAGGCAGAGCGAGCAGCGCACAGGGTGATTCCAAAGCGGGACGCGTTCGGGTTCAGTTGAAATCATACCTCTTTCGCGGCGCGGATGTACGCCTCGAAATTGGCGATGGGGGTTTCTTTGCCGACGCCGTGGTTCAAATTCACGATGTGCCGTTGGCCACCGGTGGCCGCCAAGCAGGCCCGCGTCGCCGCCGCGACTTCGTCCGCCGTCCCCAGCCGCATGATTTCTTCGGAGACATTCCCTTGGAACACCAGGTGCGGATACTTCGCCTGTGCCGCGGCCAAGTCGTGCTGAAGCCCTAGGCTGATGACCTCCGCCCCCGTGCTCGCCATGGAATCGAGGTACGGGCATTCTTTCACGAACAAGATCCGCGGCACACCCGTGACGGCGTGCAAAATCCGCGTGTGATACGGCTGGGCCCACAGGGCATATTCTTCGGGCGTCAACAACCCCGCCCACGAATCGAAGAGCTGATACAAGTCGGCCCCCTCGGCTACGAGCGTCTTCAAGAAGCCGACCGTAGCCAACTCCAGCCGATTCAGCAAACCGTCCCACACGGCCGGTTGCTCGGCGGCGAAACGCCGGGTCGCGTCCATGTTCTTGCCGGTGCCGATGCAGTAGGTCGCCACCGTGAAGGGCGAACCCGCAAAGACGATCACCGGCAGTTCCCCGGCGAGCAACTCCTTGACGCGCTTCAACAACAACCGGATGTGGTTGTAGCTCTCCGGCGCCGGTTCGGGGTTCACACGCTCGAGGTCGGCGAGCGTGTGAATCGGCCGATCCGGGTACGGGCCGATGCCCGGTTTCAATTCGAACGGCAGCCCCATCGCCAGTGGCAGCGTCGTGATGTCGTAGAAGAGGATGATCGCATCGACGCCGAAGCGGCGCGGGCAAAGCGAGGCCTGCGCCGACTTCTCCACATCCTCCGAGAAGGCGAAGAACTCGGCCCCATCGCGCACCCTGCGGAATTCAGGATCCCACCGACCCGCCTGTCGCATGGCCCAAACCGGGGCGCGTTCGACGCGCTCGCCGCGCGCCGCTCGGATCAACAAATGCTCGGGCATGCTCAGCTCGGCGATGGCGGGAATGTGAAGACTCAGCTTATTCTAGGATTCCGCCGTGCCGGGGAAGGGTGAAACATGTAAACTCCGGGCACGCCCTTCCCACCAGGCCCACGAGGTTCGCCCATGCTGAGCGCCGACAAGTTCGCCGTCAAGGAACAGGTGAAGTTCCTCAAGAACCACAAAACCTACGACATCTTCGACCCGGACACCAAGAAGCAAATCGGCACCGCCGAAGAAGCCATCAGCGGGCTGGTGAAGATGCTGCGCTGGGTGATCGACGCCAAGTTCATGGGCACGAAGATCGAAATCCGCGAATTCCCGGACAAAGCGCTCGTGTTCACCATCCGCCGAGGGGCATATCTATTCCGTTCGCGCGTCGAAGTCCTCGACGCCAACGGCGAGCTCGTCGGCTACTTCAAGAGCAAGCTCTTCTCGTTCAGCGGCGGCTTCCACGTTTACTCCAAAGACGACACACACTTCGCCGACGTCAAAGGCAACTTCACCGGTTTCAAGTACCGCGTACTGACTCCGGATCACAAAGTCGAGCTCGGCAAAGTCAGCAAAGAATGGGGCGGCCTCGTGAAGGAACTCTTCACGTCCGCCGATTCGTACTTGGTCGATATCGCCGACGACCTGAAAGAACAGCCGATCGCGAAGATGTTGGTGCTGGCGACCTGCTTGGCGACCGACATGATCTTCAAGAGCGAACAAAAAGGCGGCATCGGTTTGGGTAACCTCGGAGAGTGACATGATTACCGCCGATGGCTGCAAGGGGCGCGTCGCCCGATTCTTGGATCGGTTGCGGCCCGCTGCGCCGATCCTACTGGGCGACCCGCTGCACCTGCGGTACTACGCCAACGCCTACTGGGATCCGTTCAGCCTCGGGGCGGACTACGGCGGACAACTGCAGATCGACCCCGACGGCCGGACGACGCTGATCTACGATTCCCGCTCGCCGAAGTCGTTGGATGCGGCATTCGCCGACGAGAAGACGGTATCGAAGTGGTACGACGGCCAATCGCCGGGGCGTGGGTCGCGGCGATCGATTACTCCGAACGCGCCTCCGACACCCGAGTTCGATGCGATCGTCGATGAACTTCGCCGGGCGAAACATGCCGACGAACTGGCGATGCTCCGGCACTGCATGCGAGTGACCGATGCCGGACAGGCTTGGGCGCGGGCCCATGTGCAACCGGGCATGACCGAACTCGATGTGTACGCGGGCATCCTCGCCGAGTGTACGAAAGCCGCCGGGCACCCGGTCATCGTCTACGGTGACTTCGCGGTGTCACCGGGATCGGCCAAGCGCGGCGGCATGGCGACGGACCACATCATTCGCGCCGGCGAGACACTGATTCTGGACTTCTCGGTCGTGATCCAAGGCTACCGTAGCGACTTCACGAATACGCTCGTCGTCGGTGCGGAACCGACGGCCGACCAGCGACAGCTCTTCGATTGGTGCGTCGCGGCGATGGCGGCGGGCGAAGCCGAGTTGAAAGCCGGGGCGCAGTGCCAGACGGTGTACGACGCGGTCCGCGGCGTGTTTGAAACAGTCGGCGTCGCCGACAAGTTCCCACACCACGCCGGGCACGGGTTGGGGCTATCGCACCCCGAGGCGCCGTTCTTCGTGAAGCATTCCGCCGAGACGCTCGTCGAAGGCGATGTGGTGACCTTGGAACCGGGGTTGTACATCGACGGCATCGGCGGCATCCGGATCGAGCATAATTACGCCATCACTGCGGCGGGCTTCGAACGACTCAGCAACCATGCCATCGCGTTGAATTGATTCATCCCAACACATCCACCACCGGCCTCACCGCACTCTTGCCAATCAACGCCGGCCAATAGGCGAACACCTCGCGCACCACCGGCCGGCCGGTGGTGTAGCCCGTCGTCCCGGCGAAGCCCGAGGTTACCAGCGGCGCAAATTCCTTCGTGAATCGCTCAACGTTCGTCTTGCTCGCGTCGCGCACGGCGACCCGCAAGACGACCTCAGGCGGATCGCAGCGGGCGCTCACGCCCGGTACACAATCCCCGCTGCCGAGCGCTTCGATGTTGGAATGAGCATAGGTGAAGCCCGCGCGCCGGAGGCGCTCGAGCAAAATCTCGCCGCTGCGCTTCGCTTTCCACGCCGCATTCGGCCCCGCCAATACCAACATCCCCGATGCGGCGAAGCCGTCACGGTACGCGACCGAGACCTTGTACGTGTCGCTGGCCGGGTATCCCTTCGACCCGGAGCAAGACACGACATCTACGCTTGTTTGTTCGAAGTGCGAGCTCGTGAAATCGGCGACGACATCGGGCGTGAAGTACTTAGCGGGATCGGCCACTTCGTATAGGAGTTGCTCGGCGATGGTTTCCAAATTCACCCGACCGCCCGTGCCCGACGGTTTGGAAATCGTGAAGCTGCCATCGACCGAGATGTCGGCGATTGGGTAACCGACGTTTTCGAGGTGTGTCGAATCGTCGGCGTTCATCCACAGGCCGCCGGTCGCTTGGGCTCCGCATTCGATGAGGTGCCCCGCCACCGTGCCGGCGCTCAGCCGGTGCCAGTCGTCGGCTACCCAGCCGAACTCGTGCAAGCAAGGGCCGACCGTCAAACAGGCATCGGCGACGCGGCCGGTGATGACGATCTTCGCCCCCTGCCCTAACGCTTCGGCGATCGGCGCCGAGCCGAGGTAGGCATTCGCACTGACAACCCGTTGTCGCACGGAGCTCAGCGACTCGCCGGTGTCGAGGTGGTTCAGCGTGTGACCGGCCGCGATCAGCGCGTCGAGATTCGGTATCAAGTCATCGCCACTCACGATGCCGATGCGGGCACTCGGGAGGATTTTCTTCGCCGCGACTGCACACGCCATCGGGTTCATCCCCCCCGCATTCGTGATCATCTTCAATTTCGGATGCTGTTGCAGCGTCGGAATCAGCCGGGTGAGCACATCGAGGAAGTCCGTGGCGTAGCCGGCATTCGGATCCCGCTGGCGCAACAGGGCCAAGATCGACATTGTCAACTCGGCCAGATATTCGAGCGTGAGGTAGTCGAGCCTCCCCTGCTCCGCCAGGCGGATCGGGGCATCGAGACTGTCGCCCCAGAATCCGCAGCCGTTGCCGATGCGTATCCGCTTCATGGTGGTATCCCCCCGGATTAACTCTGGCCATTCTACCAATCGGGCTTTACAAGCCCGCCACCCGCCGCGCACAATACGGCTGAGTCATCGAACCCGTGGGCAAGGAGGCCCGGCTTGGCACTTCCCTTTTGGCTGAAGCGCGCGTGCGTCCGCACCGGCATAGCCCGCGTGCTACCGATGACGAAGCGGCTCACGAACGGCGAGCCGCACTTCGCGAAGTACGTCTCGGATCGCGTCCTCGCGGCACCGATCGACGAACTCCTCGACCCCGCGACTTTCCCGCCATCGCCCGGCCACGATGTGATCGACCT
>JBBRUN010000175.1:0-9753 GCA_038247765.1 Gemmatales bacterium
CGCTCGATCAATCGTGCCGCGCTCGCCCCCCGGCTCACGGCTTCGATGCCGACGATGCCCGTGCCCGCGAAGAGGTCGTAGAAGATCCGCCCCGGCACGGCGTTACCCAAGATGCTGAAGAGCGCTTCGCGCACCATCTGCGGCGTCGGCCGCATGTCTTCGTGGACGAAGACGGTGATCTTCCGCCCGCGCAAAGTGCCCGACACGATCCGTAATTCCGTCTTTTCCATAACCCCATTGTACGGGGTCTGCTTCTGGTATCATCCTTCCCCATGAACCAGACGCCCGTCCAATTGCTCCGCGTCCTCGGGCCGTGGATGGCCACCGCCATCGTCGTTGGCACCGTCATCGGCTCCGGGGTCTTCAAGAAGGCCCGCAACGTATCGGAGAACGTACCCGAGTTCGGCCTCGCCATGAGCGTCTGGGTCCTCGGCGGCGTGCTCGCGCTGTTGGGCGCGTTCGCGCTCGCCGAGGTCGCCGTGCTGTACCCGCGCGCCGGCGGGAACTACGTGTTCCTCCGCGAAGCCTACGGGCGCTGGGCTGGGTTCCTCTGGGGTTGGGTCGAATTTTGGATCATCCGCTCCGCGTCGATCGCCGCGCTCGGCTCGATGTTCACCGAATCGTTTCACGACATTTTGAAGGAAGTCTTGCACCCCGGTGCGTCCGTCGAAGTGCTCGGCTTCTGGCCCCGCCAACTGATGACCGCGCTGGTGATCGCCGGGTTGACGCTCGTGAACATCCGCGGCACGCTCCTCGGCGGCGGGTTGCAACTCGCGATCACGGCGCTGAAGGTCGGCTCGCTGTTGTTCATCATCGCGCTGCCGTTCGCCGTGCTCGCGGCGGTGTCCGAACCGACGCACAAACCGCAGGCGAGTTTCTTGATGCCGACGTGGCCCGCGGATTGGCTCGCCATCGACTGGGGCAAATACGGCGCGGCCTTGGTCGCGGTGCTGTGGGCCTACAACGGCTGGATGAACATCGCCCCCGTCGCCGGGGAAGTGATCCGCCCGAATCGCAATATCCCATTCGCCCTGTTCGCCGGGATTCTGATCCTCATGGGCCTGTATTGCGGGGCGAACGTCGGCTACTACCTCATCATCCCGCGCGACCAAATGATGAACTTGAAGGACACGACTGTGGCGACGGAGTTCTGCCTGCGCTTGCTCGGGCCCATCGGCGCGTTGCTCGCATCGGCGATTATCATGACCTCGGTCTTCGGTGCGTTGAACGGCAATTTGCTCGTCGGACCGCGCGTGCTGTTCGCCATGGGGGACGATAACCTCGCGCCCCGAATCTTGAACCGATTGCACGCGCGCTACGGCACACCCGCCATCGCCACCACCGCTATGGCGGGCTGGTCGTGCCTGTTGGTTCTTGGCTTGGGGGCACTGCTGCAAACCGACTGGGGCCTGTTCGATACCGGGAAATTCGACGCAATCGGGAAACCGATTCAGAAGTCCCCGTTCGACGTGATCACCGACTTCGCCATCTTCGGCTCGGTCGTTTTCGAAACACTGGCCGTGGGGTCGATCTTCATCTTCCGCCGGCGAATCCCGCCGACCGCCGAGAATCGCCCCTTCCGCTGCTGGGGCTATCCCGTCGTGCCGGCGCTGTACATCGCGATCATGATCGCGGTGCTCGGGAACATGTTCTACACGCCCGAGCAACGCACCGAATCGACCATCGGCTTGGGCTTCATGGCCGTCGGCGCGGCGGTCTACTGGCTGGTATATCGGGGGATGAAGGCATCCGGACAAAAGGAGTATTGAATCGTGGACTGGATCAACACAATATTTTCGAACTGTGCCAAACGAATTGGACTCTCGGAGGGCGAGTTCGCCCACTTTGTGATAGCAGGAGCCTGCGCTCTCGCAGCCTTGCTCGCTCCGATCGCTTGAATTGGCGCTTCATCGGCGGCGGTCGCGGCGTCCACTGGCCCGATATGGACGAGGACGTGAGTATCGAGAATCTTCTCTTGGGTAAGCCCTCCGCCGAAAGCCCGCGTTTGCTGCAACGGTGGTTGCCCGCACGATAGTCTGCATAGCTTGCCGTTGCATCGCCGCGCGATTCCGGGGAAGATCATCGCACACTCCCACCGTCGCTTCTCGCGGAGCTTTTCCGATGCGTCTGCTGTTGCTCTGTTTCCTGCTCGCCTTCGGTTCCACCGCATTCGCCCAAGAGAAGAAATCGTTCGACCTCATGGATTGGACGCCGCGGCCGGCCGTCGGCAAAGGCGAGCCTTGGGAGCGGATGAAAGACCCCGACTGGGACGACGACCGCTTCCGTAAGACGGACACCGGCCCGGCGCAGAGCGCCACCTTCCGCTACGGCAAGGAACTGGTCTACAAAGGCACAGCGGTGAAGGTCGGCGACGGCGCCGCGATCTTCGACCGCTCGACGATGCGCTTCGCCGCCGGGTGGACCGGCGGATACTTGCAGCACAGCAATCGGCGCTTCGGGTTATTGAATACGCCGACGGCTCCGCCGAATGCGAAGATGATCCTCAGCACGGCGAGCGCAGCCGGTTGGGCCGATGCGAAGGGGCAGATTCCGCTAGTCGCCAAAGCGACGATCCCTGCGGACAACATGCGGTATCGCGGGCACTATCTGAACGGCGAGACGGTGGTTTTCGCTTACAGCGTCAACGGCACGGACATCCTCGATACCATCGAAACAGTCGGGGCCAGTTTCGTCCGAACGATCCACATCGCGGCGCATGACAAGCCGTTGACACTGCGCGTCGACGACGCCCGCGTCGCCAAGTTGGATGCGAACGCCAAAGCCGACACGATCTTCACGACCTACGGCTCGAAAGTCGGGCTGGAGAAGTTGCGTGACCTTCCGGAGCTGACGAAGGCCGGGGCACCGCGCTGGGGCAAGCCGATCGTCACGAAGTTGGTGAAGGGGGACGAGAAAGGCTCCTTCGCCGTCGACACGCTGACGATCCCGCATCAGAATCCATTCAACGCGCTCTTCTTCTGCACCGGCCTCGATTTTCTGCCCGATGGCCGGATTGCGGTCTGCACCTGCCATGGGGATGTCTGGCTCGCCAAAGTCGATGAAAAAGCCGGCGAAGTGAGTTGGCAGCGGTATGCCACGGGCCTGTATCACCCGCTCGGGTTGAAAGTCGTCGATGGGAAAGTCGTCGTGTTGGAGCGCGGGCAACTCACGAAATTGCACGACTCCAACGCCGACGGCGAGGCCGACTTCTACGAGTGCCTCTGCAACAACTGGCACACCGGTTCCGGAGAGCACGCCTACGACACCTGCCTCGAAACCGATCCGCAGGGGAACTTCTACTTCTTTAAAACGGGCGACACCGATCTGCCCAGCGGTGGCACGTTGTTGAAAGTCAGCCAAGACGGTAGCAAAATCGAAACCTTCGCCACCGGCTTCCGGCACCCCATCGGATTGGGAATGTCGGACACCGGCATCGTGACCGGGGCCGACCAAGAAGGGAATTGGATGCCTGCGACGCGCATCGATCAATACAAGTCGGGCGGGTTCTACGGCGACATGCGGGCGGCGCACAAAACGCCGTTACCGAAGACGTACGATCCGCCGCTGACGTGGCTACCCCGCGAAGTCGACAACTCCGCCGGCGGGCAAGTCTGGGTGCCGAAAGACACCTTCGGCGAACTCGCGGGCAAACCTCTCCACTTCAGTTACGGCCGCTGCCGGCCGCTCGTGCTGCTCCGGCAGGAATTCAGCGATGGAACGGTGCAAGGTGGAGTCGCGGGCCTGCCCGTGCAGTTCTTGTCGGGCGTCTGCCGGGGCCGTTTCCACGACAAGATGCTCTACGTTTGCGGGCTCAACGGCTGGCAAACCGCCGCGAAGGCCGACGGCTGCTTGCAGCGGATACGCATGACCGACGTGCCACTCGACACCGTGGTGAAGCACGAAATCACCGAGACCGGTGTGAAACTGACCTTCAGCCGGGCGCTCGACAAAGCCACGGCGGAGAATGCGACGAATTACAAAGCCGCGTGGTGGAACTACCGCTGGAGCGGCGAATACGGCAGCAAACGCTGGAAAGTGTCGAACCCCAACACCGAAGGCCAAGACGACTTGGTGATCGCCGGCGCGAAGTTGCTCGACGAGAGGACGGTGCTCGTGAAGTTCGAGGGGGGCATCAAACCCGTCATGCAATTGCAGGTCGGTTACAACATCGGCATGAAGGACGATGCCAGCAAGACGATGGGATCGGTATTCCTGACGGTGCACAAGATGGCGAAGGACTGAGATTACCGTTTGCTCTCGGCCCGGACTTGTTCGATAACATCGCGGATGGCGGCGTTCGCCGTGGGTGCGACCCCGGTGAAGGTGGTCATCGCACCGCTTTGGTTCCGCGGCAGGGCGGCACGGAATTCGTAGTCGCCACTCTGAAGTTTGATCGGGGCGTAGACCCTGGCGCCGATGCGGCGGAGATCGTCCATCATCTGCTCGGTCGAATTGCCGACGCTCAGCGTCGGCGAAACCGGATTCGCCAATTTGGTGCCCGTCGGTCGGCGTTCGTCCATCCGCAGCGGATCGACATCGTCTTGGGGCCGCATTCCGGCCAAGGCCGCACTCGTGATCTCGGCGCTCGGGCGGTATGGCTCCCGCGCATCCCGGCTGGCGGTCGAACCCTTCAACAACGGGTCGCGGGCGGCGTGACCCTGAGTCGGCAATCCCTGCGGCGGAATCTTCTCCCCGCCGATCAACGGATCGCGGCCGCTGAACAGGCCGCCCTCGCGATTCTTGCAGCCGGATAATAGCGGGACGCATCCGAGCATCAGCAGGGCGATGCGGATCGAAAGAGTGGTGACGGAAGATCTTTTCAACATCGCCGGCCCTCGCGTGGGCGAAACGGCCATTCGCAGCACGACCCTGTAAACTGTACGTTCCTCGCGTTGGCGTCCCAATGGCCCCTCGGCCATTTCGATGCGAGACTTACCCGTCCGAAGAATGCTGGCACCGCGCGGATCGGTTGTCCGGATCGCGGGCTATTTCCGGGTCGATGCGAATAGCGAAGGCGGAGGAATTGTGCAATGGCAGTCCATCAGGTCGCGGTCATGGGCGGCGACGGCATCGGGCCGGAAGTCATCGATCAAGCCGTGCGTGCTGTACAAGCCGCCGTGCCCAAGTACGATGCTGGCGAATCGCTCCAATGGAATCACTTGCCGTGGAGCAGTGCCTACTATCGCAAACACGGCCGCATCATTCCCGAAGACGGCTGGGACATCCTCAACCAGCACGCGGCGATTCTCTTCGGGGCCATCGGCGATGCGTCGGTTCCGGATCGCGTCACCATCCACGAACTCCTGCTGCCGATGCGGCGGAAGTTCGATCAATACGTCAACCTCCGCCCGGCTTACTTGTTCGAGGGCGTGCCCTGCCCGCTCGTCGGTAAGGCCCCCGGCAGCATCGACATGATGGTCTACCGCGAGAACACCGAAGGCGAATACGCCCCCGTCGGCGGCAACCTCTACCCCGGCACCGAACACGAAATCGCCGTACAGACGGGCATCTTCACCCGCCGCGGTTGCGAGCGAATTCTCCGGGCCGCCTTCGATGGGGCGATGCAGCGACCGCGCCGCCACCTGACGAGCATCACGAAGTCGAACGCCCAAGTCTGGGGCCTCGGGTTGTGGGACGACGCCTTCCACGCCGTGCGGAAGGAATACCCCGAGGTGAAGTCGCAATCGCTGTTGGTCGACGCCGCGGCGATGGACTTCGTACGCAAGCCGGAGTCGTTCGACGTCGTCGTGGCGAGCAATCTCTTCGGCGACATCCTCACCGACCTCAGCGCCGCCGTGGCGGGGAGCATCGGTTTGGCGAGCAGCGCGAACATCAACCCGACGAAGCGCTTCCCGAGCATGTTCGAACCGGTCCACGGCAGCGCGCCGGACATCGCCGGCAAGGGCATCGCCAACCCGATGGCCGCGATCTTGAGCGCCGCCTTGATGCTCGATTTCTTGGGCCTGACGGCGAGTGCGACCGCCGTCCGCGCTGCCGTGGCGAAGGTTCTCCGCAGCGGCCATTTGAAGACGCCCGATCTCGGCGGCACCGGCACGACGACGGAAATGGGCGATGCGGTCGTCGCGGCCGTGTGATGTCAGAACGGGTGTTGCACGCCGAACCAGACCTGCACACCCGAGTCGGCGTTCACCGTTTTCGCCACGTCCAAGCGCAGCGTTGCCCGTTCGATGAAACTGAAGATGGCGGTATCGACGCGCACCCCGAGACCCACGGCGTGCGCGACACCCCGCACCGATTGGCCATTCGCATAGATGTCGCCGACGTCGTAGAACGCGGCCATCCAGATGTTCCGCACACCCAAGAAACTGTCGAGCACGTTGTACCGCGATTCGCGCAGAATCGGGATGCGCGCCTCGGCATTGGCGAGCCAGAGCGTACTTCCCTGCCGTTCGCGCAGGTCGAAACCGCGGAACATCGTGCTGCCGCCGAGTGAGAAAAACTCGCCGCGATCGGGCCACGAACTCGCCACGACGACCCGCCCGGCGAGCCGCGTATCCGAGAAATACCCCAGGCCATCGGGCAGTTTCTGCGCTGTGGCTAGTTCGCCGCGAACTTGGTGTGTCGTGACGGTCTCGTTGAGTCTCGCCACGCCGCCCGCGTAGGTGAAATCGACCCAAACGCCGCGCTCCGGATCCCAATACGGCGTGTACAAATTCGTGCGGAAATGGATGCCGCTCAGCCAAGTGGATCTGTAGCGCTCCGCCCCCGGTGCCCGTTCGCGCGGCGTCGGCAAGAAGTTGTCTTGGTAGGTCGAATACACCTCCGCGTAACTGATCGGCGGCAGATAGAGGCTGATGCCCTCTTGGATGATGTACCGGCCGTAGATCGAGGCGCGCTGGGCCGCATCTCGACCTTGGTTGTCGAAGAACGGCCCCGCGATCCGGCGTTCGTAGTTCACGCCGACTTGCGTTTTCGCCCAAGGCCAGCGCATCAGTGTCGCGTCGACCCCGGCGACCACATCTCGGGTGTCGGTACGGTAAGCCGCGTAGAGGCCCCCTAGGAAGGTCTGCGTGCGGAACGCCCCGGCCCGGACGCCGAGCATCGTCGAGCGCGTGTACCACGGGTCTAGGTAAGACGCCCCCCAAATCCACGGCCCCGCCGTGAGGTTCCAGCGGTCGTAGTCGGCGGTGAGGTCGGTCTCGTTCAAAAACGTGTACAGCGGCGTGATGGTCAAATTCGGCGTGCGATCCCACGCGTTATCGCCGGGGTTGGCATCGAGCAGAATCCGATCCGGGTCGATGACCACATCGACCGGCTTCCGCGGCAGCGTGATCGTGATTCTGCTGCGGCTCGGCCCGTCCGGTTCGATCACGGCTTCGTATTCGGGCAACTTCAACGTCCGCGTCGTCGGGCCGATGGGAATGCGGATCGGGAAGCCCGGCTCGCCGGCGAAGCGGAAGCCGATGGTCGTCGGTTCGTCGTATTCCCCCTGCTGCTTCGCGATGATCTCGACGCGGTACTCTTGGCCGCCGCCCGCCAGCGGATCGCCGCGCTTGCGTCCCACCGCCGGGCCGCGCCGGCCGTCGATGGTCACTTTGTCCACGGACCAGTCGGTCATGCCGCGCTGGTACAGATAGCGGTTGAAGAATTCATCCGCCTTCTTGCCGGTGTACTCTTCGAACTCCCTTTGGAAGGCTTTCGCCGACAGGACGCGGAACGAGTATTTCGCCACGACGCCCCGGAAGAATTCGAGTGACCCGGCTTCGCCGAGGCGGTCGTCGATCATCCCGAAGAATTTCGAACCGCGGTCGTACGCCCCGGTGAACAAGTTGAACAAATTGCCGTACTCGGGGAGTGCCCCCGCCGCCGGGTACATCTCGTTCCGGCGGATCGCCCCGTACATCGACCCGAAGCGGTAATTTTCCCGGCGGATGTGCGGCGCAAACCACGCCTCGGCGGGCCATGCGACGAAGTCGTTGTTCCTGCCGCGCTTTTGGTCGAGGTATTTGTGCGTGAAGTACGTCGCCGGGCCTTCGTCCATCACCGTCTCGGCGTAGCCGTTGGTGCCGACGAGGTTGTACCACCACTGGTGGCAGATCTCGTGGCTGATCAAATATTCGACATAACCGCGCGCGAGCTTCGGCATGTCGAAGACGCGCTCGTCGATCATCACGAGGCCGGCGCATTCGTTGCCGTTCCAGCCGAAGTACGACTCGGCGATGGTGAAGTGGTCGTACGGGTACGGCCCGAACCACTTGGAATATTGCGCGAGCGCCTCCTCCGCGAGGATCAGCATTTCCTCGGCGTAGTGGGCGTGGCGCTGATACGCCAGGCAGCGGAGTTCGACGGTGCGGCCGTCGGGCATCTTCGCGGCGCGTTTGTGTTCGACGTAGTCCGCACTGGCGAGGATTGCGAAATCCCGGCCGACGAACGGCTTCATCGTGTGGGTGATCCAACCGTCGCGTTTCGCAATGGAACCGACGGTCGCGCTGCAGGCGAGTTTCTGATCTTCGGGCAGGTCGATGGTCACGCGGTAGTGGGCCGCCTCGTTCCAAAACGGTTGGTGCCACGGCACAAAGGGCATGGCGTGCCAGCCGGAACCGTCGTGGTAGGCCAGCGTCGGCAGCGCGAACGTCAAGAACGTGATGCCGTTCCACTGGCCCCACCGGCCTTGCTTTTGCGGTAGCCGAATGGTGCAGTCGAGCTCGATGGTCACGCTCTGGCCGGGTTGCACGTCCTCCGCGAGATCGATCGTCAACGCCGAGGCGTTTTCTTCGTTGAACGAATAGCGCAGCCGCTGTTTCTCGCCGCGCGGATTGGCCCAGGCGATCTCGCGGATTTCCCCGTGCCGGCCTTTGCGGTCGATGCCGTCGTTCGGGTTCTGCCGGAGCAGTTCGAGCGTCTTCGCGAGCAGGAAAAAGTCGCCGTCGGGGATTTGGTAGTGCGGGTAGAAGTTCATCAACAATTGTTTTGTGGGCCGATCCGAGCGATTCGTCCACGTCGTCGTCTGTTGGACTGTCGCCAGCCGTTTGCCGGTGTCGAGCTTCACCGCCATATCGTATTTCGGCAAGTCCTTGGGTGGGTCCACGGCGCGGGAACTCCCGAGCCAAGCCGCGGCCAGCGTTAACGCGATGAATATCCGCCCGATGCTCGGCATGCTGCGCACCGCTCCCCAGAAATCGATCTCGCCGGGGCGATAGCCCAAATCGGGGACTTCCGCTAGCCGAACCGGTGTGTAGCAACGATTCTCGAAGGATTTCGTAGGGCGGGTGGAATCTTCGGAAGTTTCGAAGACTCCACCCGCCTTACGACCTCCGGCCCATTTTGTTAGTAGAACTCCAAGGATCGTTGCCATTGGTTCGAGTTTCGGCATGCCCTTTGAACCGAATTTAGCTTTTAGGTTTCGGTCATTCTGCATACCCCCCCTGCCGAAAGCAGCGAAAGCAGCGAAAGCTCCGAAAGCAGCGAAAGCAGCGAAAGCAGCGAAAGCAGCGAAAGCTCCGAAAGCTCCGAAAGCAGCGAAAGCTCCGAAAGCAGCGAAAGCTCCGAAAGCTAAACCGCATGGCCGATGTTAGTGCTTGCTCTGCAAGGGTTTAGGCGTACTACTCGGAGTTTTGGCGGACTCCGACGGTTTTGATGCGGAGTGTCGGACCGATCAACCCGTCGTACTGGCGATTGCCGGCCGGTTGTCCGACGGCCGCCAAGGCCTTGGTCGTTCAGATTCAATGCGTCTGCGGCATGTTCTGAATACCAGATTCAGATTTCGTAAATGAAACTTGCGGGAGTCGAAGA
>JBBRUN010000176.1:0-9734 GCA_038247765.1 Gemmatales bacterium
CACCAATTCCGGTTCGTACTCGTCCTCCGGATAGAAGAACGAGTGCTGCGGAGGCCGCCCTTCGCAGTCGCGGAAGCGGTCGAAGAGTTTGGGGTACTCGTCGACCCACTGCTGAACCCGCGCCCGCGCTTTCTCGGGCGAGGCACCACCCCGCTTCGGCTCGTAATGATCGCAAATCGCCAGAATCAAATGAACCGGCTCGTCCCAATTCGGCGCCCGCCGCTTGCCCGAGGAAAGCAAATACGGCAGCAGCCAGCGATCCATGCCTTTGCTCCGCAGCCCAGCGTAGGCTAATGCCCCGCCGAGCGCCGCCGCGCCACCCGTCGCGATTCCGAGTGCTTCGGGCCAACCGATCACGCCACTACCTCGGCGTCGGCGGTCGTCAGTACCGGCACTTCCCCGGAACGTTGGGTCCGTTTCCAAGCCCCGGACTGATTGCGGAAAAGCCACTTGAAGAAGCCGACCAAGAGGGCGGTGTTCATGGTCACGAACATCGTCGGCAAACGGAACACGCGGAGGAACTTCGGTTTCGACGGCATCCAATTGCCCGCAAGGGCCGCGGCATACCCGCCGAGTTGCAGGGCCAGAGTCAGTTGGCCGAAGAGCATATCCAAGAGGAAGAAGTTCAACACGAAGGCGGCGATCAAGAAGAACGGGCAGAGCCAACGGATGACTTTGTGGCAGAGGAAAGCGAAGGCGACCCAGCCGTGCCGGGGCCAGAGTAACCGCCAGAGCATGCCGATGCTCTGGAAGCCGCCGGCACCGATGCGGGAGCGGCGGTGGAATTCGTCGCGGATGCTAATGGCGGTCTCTTCGCACGCCACGGCCCGAGTTTCGTAGACGATGCGGCAGCCGTAGCGGCGCTTCGCGGCGAGCGGAATGTAGAAATCGTCGATGATGGTTCCGGCGGGCACGCCGGGGAACAATTCTTTGCGGATGGCGTAGATCGCACCGTTCGAGCCGAGCAGGGCGCCGAGCTTGCTTTCGCACTTCTTCAGGAAGGTCTCGTACTTCCAGTACATACTGTCGACGTTGTTGCCAGTGGTGGGGTCGGTCATGACCAAGCGGCCGCAGACGACGCCGACATCGGGGATGGCGAACCATTTCACGAGCCGGCGGAGGGAGTCCTCCCGCATCGTCGTATTGGCGTCCGAGAGGACGACGATTTCCCCGCGGAGCGTTCGGAACGCGTCGTTCAAAACGGTGGCTTTGCCACGGTTGTCGGTGTAGTCGAGCAGGCGGATCCGGCCCGGATTCGCGGCGGCCACACGGCGGACGATGTCGCAAGTGCGGTCGGTACTTCCGTCGGACGCGATCACGATCTCGAACCGATCGGCGGGGTAATCGAGCGCCATGGCATTTCTGAGCCGGCGTTCGATTTCGTCTTCCTCGTCGTAAGCGGCGATGAGTAATGAAACCAGCGGGAGTTGGTCGTCCGTTAGGGAGGTCAGCTTTTCGGAACGGCCGAACAGTTTGGATAAGAAGTAGATGACCACCGGATAGCCCGCATAGGCGAAGCCGACGGTGAGCAGGCAAAAAGTCAACAGCGATGCGGCGAACCAGGTACTGGCGTCCATAACTCCCCCTCAAAGTTGTAGATGCACGGTGACCAATAAGGCCGGTCGGCGAATTCAAAAGCAAACGTCTTTCGGCGCTCGTCGGCAGATCACTCGTCCCTTGGGAGAGGGGAGTTTCCCACGGGGGAATCGGGTTGAGGCAGGGAAAGAACTTTCAGCTATTCAATCAATTCAACACCACAAGGCAAGGGAAGTTTCGATCAACTTGTCGTTTTTTCGGCTGGTGTGGATAATTCGGGTTCTCGGAGGCGGATCATTTGGGCGGGCGGGATGCCTACAACTGTGGCATGAGCGGGGATATCTTTAACGACCACGGCGTTGGCCCCGACGCGGACGCCGTCGCCGAGGGTCACGTTGCCGATGATTTTGCACCCGGCCCCGAGGAACACGTCGTTGCCGATCACGGGTGTTTGCCGCTTTTCGGCACCGATTGTGACTTGGTGCTCAATTTTGACGCCCGAGCCACCCCGAACGTTCCCATTGATGACGACGCCGAGTGAGTGAATCAAGACGAACTCTCGACCGAACTCCGCCCCACGGCCGATGATACAGCTACAGAAAATCGTGTTGCAACGGTTGAAAAAGAGTTCGAGCGGCACGAGTCGCCAGCGCCGGGACCACTGCATGAGTCGATAAAAGATCATCGCCGGCGTCCCATCGGTCATCAAAACTTTGATCACAGACTTCCAGCCGCGCGATTCGTAGCACCACTCGCCCTTGGCTCGGAGATCGGAAACGATGAGCCTAATAGTTCGGATCATGAAACAGAACCTATGTGCCTAAATGTTGGGCAGACGTGCGGGTTGCGAAGGTGTAAATGGCGCATTATTTTCGGACAGTTAGCGCTGGGTCATTATGGAGTTGGCTTTTCCAACGATGCCAACTCACCTCGGATTTGCTCCAATCGAGCCGACCAGCCTTCGGTTTCCATGCGCCGACTCCTAGCTCGATCAGGACCAGGTGCGGCGAGGGCTCTATGGAGTTGCTCAACGAATTCTTCGGGAGTTTTCCCGATCCGACACGCTCCGAGCACTTCGACCTCCGGGATCGTAGTCGAAACCACGGGTAATCCCGCCGCCAGATATTCGCGTGCCTTCAAGGGGTTTGCGTTCAACGTGACTTCGGTCACCGGGAATGGGATGATGGCGACATCGAAGCCTTTACTATACCCTGGCAGGCTCTCGTATGGCTTTCGACCGAGCCAATGGACGTTCGGTTCCCGTTGCAGGGCAGAAATGTCCATCGTCACCTTTCCCAAAAGCACGAGCGATCCCGTCGGGAAGCTCCGGGCCACGTGGATCAGCAGCGGGACATCGACCCAATCCTCTCCGATCAGGCCGAAGTAGCCAATGATCGGCCTGGCCAAAGAAGCTATCTCACTCGGGATTGCGGTGCCAGGCGAAAGTGCGGAAGAAAAGTGCTCGTAATCGACACCGTGTCGGATGAGCACCGTCGGCGCTTGGCTGGAAAGCTTTGTTCGAAGGAGTTTCTCTGCCGAGACGAAGACGATCTTCGATTTCTCCATCAAGGACTTCTCGATCACTGCGAGGGCCGCCGTATCGACCCCTTTGAATGCGGTATATTCATCGACGCAGTAGTAGATGATCGATTCTTCACCCAAGGTCCCGGCGAGCGTACCTGCGGCCGGGTTGAAGACCCAGTTCATCGGGCAGCGAAACCGCAGTTTGCGCATGGCCCGGAGAACTTGCTTGCGCAGTAGTATTGTACTGAATTTTCGGAGCAGCGAGCTCCCGAACGCCGGGATCGCCAGCGGGCTCAAAACGAAGATATTCTTTTCCACTTCCCGAAGCGGTTCTGTGGCTGCACGAAGTTTATGGACGATCCGACCGAGGTCGCGTTTGCTCCCGAGCGACGGCGAGCGGTAGCCGATGGAGTTCACCCAGAGGATCCGGTTGTCGCGTGCCAGCAAGCGCATGAGGTGCGTTTTCGAAAGCGGATCCCCGGTCCAGTCGTGGCTGAAACAAAGGATGTCCCGCCCGATCAACGGTCGCTCAGGTACAGGGGGAGTTTTAGGCTCGGTGTCATCGATCATGAAGTTGTTTTCACGGCAGGTGATGCTGCGGAATGGCATGTCTCAAAAAACTCCATCAGCTCGTCCGCGGCCTCGTGAGCGGAGCGCGATTGCGGTCGGTAGTCTTCGGGAACCGGTGTCGTCAGCTGTTCGCGGATCGCCGCGGCGAGTTCGAGCGGTGTATTCGGCGTCACCAATTTACTGATCCCGAGGTGCTCGATCTCCGGGATTCCGCCGACTCGACTGGCCACCCAAGGCGTTCGACACGCGGACGCCTCCAGCAGAACCGTCGGAACACCCTCCGAATGGCTGGGCAACACGAAAAGATCCGTCGCTTGGAACCACGTCGGCAATTGCTCGTGCGGGATGGAACCGAGGAAGCTAACCCGCTCTTTCAACCCGAGTTCCTCGGCCTGCGCTTCGAGCTTCGCTCGAAGCGGCCCCTCGCCGATGATGATCAGTTGGAGTGGGGAGTTCTCCCTGACCAATTGGGCGCAAGCAACCAAAAGCACATCGATGGCCTTCACCGGAACGAGATTGCCCACAAACAACACCATCGGCTCGTTCTCGGAAAACCCGAGTTTCTCGCGGGCCTCCACTTTGTGCCCCGGCTGAAATTTCGAGAGATCGACGCCGTCGTAAATGACGCGAATTCTGTCGGGCTTTACACCCAACGACTCCAAATTGCGCGCGATATCCTTGCTGACCGCGACGACACCATCCGCCTTGGTCACGGCTTCAATCGTCCGACGTTTGCGAGCGGGGAACTTGTCGAGCAGCAGCACGTCGGAACCGTGGCACTGGATCACGACCGGTAGTCCGGCCCTGCGGCCAAGTTTAGTAGCGGCCCAGCCATCGGGATAAGCCCATGGGGCGAATAGCAAGGTCGGTTTGAATTCTTGCACGGCCCGATCGAATGTACGCCTCACCGACTTTAAATAGAAGTATCCGTACCACCCCCGACCGAATTTAGGTGGAAACAGATACCGGGGATGATCCACGCTGAGCCCATCGAATTGCGCTCGGCGACCGGCGGGCAAAGCGGGTTTGCCACTCCCTCGGGCTTTCCATTCGTCCGTCCAAGCGATCGGCGCAATCACCCGAACTGGGTACCGTTCGCTCAGGATTCGAAGTCGGTGTCGGTTGAACGTCGCCCGTTGCGGTTGGAAGGGATTCGGATACAGATTGGTCAGGGCGAGGATGCGCATCAGGCCTTTCCCCGTGCCGACAACACTTCCCGGTAATATCGCTCGTATTCGTCCGCCATCCGTTCGAGCGTGTACGATTTCAACACGGTCGCGCGACCCTCATTCCCGAGCGACGCGGCGAGCACCGGCTCTTCGAGTAATCTCTCGAGCGATGAGATTAACTGCGTGATGTCTCCGTTCGGAAAAAGGAGGCCGTTCACCCCGTGCTGCACCACTTTCGGAATGCCCCCCACGCTGGACGAGACGGCGGGCAAGCCGGCCGCCCATGCTTCTAAGAGGGCGAGAGGGAGGCCTTCGAGCCGGCTGGAAAGCGCAAAGATATCCATGCACGGAAGGAATCGCTGGGGTGTCGACTGATAGCCGGCGAAGATCACGATGTCTTCGATGCCGAGCGACTTCGATAATGCGGTGAGTTGCGACTTTTCGGGGCCATCCCCGATCAGGAGCAGGCGAACCTGCGGATGACGGGATCGCAACTCGGCCGCAGCCCGGACGAGTAAATCTTGTCGCTTGACTTCATTCAGGCGGCCGACGGAGCCGATGACCTTGCCACCATCCGGTATCCCCAAGGATCGGCGCAGCGCTAGCGCCTCCGCCCGGTCGGCGAACAGACCGGCATCGATACCGTTCAATACCACCGACAATTTGCTACGAGGCACGGTTCCCCAGCGGCCGACCGAGTTTGCGATGTCTTGAGAAACGCAACAAAACCGATCCGCATATTTTGCCGCACGGCGCCACAGCATGCGGCATTTGAATTTCTTCCAGATCCCGGTCGTCTTGGCAACGTTGTCGATATGCTCGGTGTGAACCACCGGGATGCCCAACCGGGCAGCGGCTTGCCCCAAGTACCAAAGCGGTCCGATTTGGTGGGTATGGATCACATCGGGTTTGGATTCCTTTAATTGGTTTTCGATTTTGTCGACCAACTCCGGCGTGATTCCAGGAACCTTTTCCAAGCCCGCGACGCCGACCCCCATCGACTGCAATTCGCAGGCGAGCACACCCGGCTTTTCGAGGCAAAGCGCGGAAACGGCGTAGCTCCGACGCAACCCTTGGCGTGCCAAGTCCAAGACGATGCGCTCGAGTCCACCGACGTCGAGAGAGATGACCCCGTGGAGAATTCGCAGATTCGAAGAGGACATCAGGCGGCGCCCCTTGACCGGCTCGACGCCAGAGATTCCAAGCGCATGGGATCGACTTCCATTCCGGGATACTCGATCAAGTCGAACGATCCACCGTCGGACAAGATACGGGCCGGGTTGCCGACGACGACACTCCGATCCGGAATCGACTTCACCACGACCGCCCCCGCGCCGATCAGCACGTCATTGCCGATGGTGATACCACCCAAAATGCTTGCTCCGGGCCCGATATAAACCCGATCCCCGATCACCGGATTCCCCGAAGCTGTTCTGTTTCGGCCTCCAGCATGGCCGATGGTCACATTGTGCGCGATCGTACAACAGCGACCAATGACGCTTACTGATCCGACGACGATGGTGCCGGTATGGGGCAAATAAAGTCCGGCACCAACACGGACGGCAGAAGGAATCTGGACATGAGTCAATACCTGCAGAAGGATTTGACTCGGAACCGTAATCGGCGTCAGGAACCATCGAATTGGTCTGGGAAAAGAGATTCTGATCCAGCGCTGAAAGCGGTACTGGAACACGCCCCACATCGCCGGATTCGATACGATTTCTCTGATCCGCGATGCCAGAGTGGCCCCGCATCGCCCAAAGTCTTTGCTGCAATTGCTAAACATCTGGAGCGATTCCAACAGGTGGATTCGGGCGGAGTTACTTGACTCCGTCCTCGAGAGTCAAGTCGGCGATGACGGGACGGTGATCCGAACCCAAGTCCGGGCCAACAAAACAGTGGCGACAATGGAACGGCGACCCATAAAGAATGTGGTCGATGCGCACGCGGTGCCACGAGGTCATTTTGGTTCCGCCGAAGCCATTGCCCGCTTCGGAAAAGGCGTTTTGAAACAGGGCCCAGTCTCGGCGGTAAGTGGCACTTTCTACTGGCATGTTGAAGTCACCAGCGATGACCGTCATGCCAATCGGTATCCCCACCCAATTTCGGATGGTGTTGGAAGCCTTCGCTTGCAGCGGCAGTATGGTTCGCAATTCCCCGAGTTTCAGGAGCTTACTGTGTACGGCTTCTTCAATACCCGGTCGTATGGTCGGCGGATGCAGGTTGTAAACGGTCAGTAGGCCATCGGGGGTGTCCAGCACAAATCGCGCTGCGTTTCCGGGCAAAGGTAAGCTGTCCGTTCCGATGGCTTCCTGAAAGCGCCCCTGGAACCCCGATGCCATCCGTACTCCGCCGGGCGAGTCGACGAGTTGAAGCCCCGCGGGAAAGTCGGCCGCGACGATCGAGGGAGGAGACTCTTGCATCAGCACGATATTGGGGTGAGTTTCCTCCAGAAATTTCCGAAAGGCCGAAGTCGATCTCAAGCCTCCGGCGTTCCAAGTCATCACCCGATAACGCGCATACGCCGGCGGCGGTTCAAGTTGATTAGTTACGGAAATGCGCCCGCCCATCAATGGCCCAGCGATGCCGAGTGCACTCAGGACAACGATGGCGAAACACCACCACGATCGAGACAGGGCCAAGAGCGGAACCATAAAAATCATAGGCAGAGCTGCGACCCAACGGGGACCGAATAAAAAGATGGTCGGCAGTGATCGATCCTCCGTGTCGAGCCAGATCCAACAGCTTCCAAACGCAACCGCGAGGAGGTACGCGACCGAAAATCGGAGTGCCCAACGGCGTGTGGTCGTGCTCAAATGCTGTGCCCCCAAATGCCGCTCTCGAGGAACAGTGTATTCGGACGTCTGTGTGGAACTACAGTTCCGACCCGACTGTCACTGATCCGCCACCCGGATCCGGAGGGCGATGGGCACCCGCTTCCCATTGTCCTTTCGGTAGGCTCCGACCAAGTAGAAATCGCCGGTGTCGTCCCGCGTCGTGCAACCGTAGAGGAATGGATCCGCGCTCGACAACCCAGAGATTGTAGGCAAATCGAAAGGGAGTTCACGCGATCGGGCATTCTCCAAATCGTAGCAGACCCAAGCCCACCGGTTTTCGATTTGCGTAGCTCCCACGAGGTATCGTTCACCGGAAAAGGCAAACAGTCCCGTGGCATAGGATCGACCGGACGGATGAAACCATCCCAAATCAAAGAGCTGGCTCTTGCCGCGCGTTGGATCGAGACGAAAGAGCCTGCCGGTATGCGTGGTGAAGGCAATCGATCCATCCGCCAAAGGCTGATAGGCCACGATGCCGTGTGAGTCCGAAGCGGCTCCGAACTGATAATAGGGCAACGGGTGTTGGACGACTTCTTTCAGATCAGTGTCGAACTCGACCAAAGTGTGCTCGGCGTGGTTCGCGGAGACCATTTTCAAACGCGGGACGTACGCGTGCCCACGAAAATCGCAAAGCAAGTGGCGGGAACAATGTCCTTCGACTGAACCGACGGCCACTTTGCGAATGTTTCGCGTTTGGCAATCAAATTGGATCAATTGGTGATCGGGGTACGCCAAGCAGTACATGAGCTTGCCGTTGCCGGCCAAGGCGAGGATCCCTTCTGGGAAGGCGCGCAAATGCTCCCAAGTGCTCCCACGGATTCGCCAAAGGTGCGAGCCCCAGCGGGGCGGCTTAAGGAGTGTCTCGCCAGCCGGGGGATCATCGCTCGAAGCAAAATAAAGGTAGCCGTCCTCGCCCTGAAAAAACTTCGTGTGGATCTTCGGCTGCTGTTCGCCCGGACGGTATAAACCCAGCTTTTTTAATTCCGAAAGCACATCGCCGCGCGGCGTCATTTTTTCCGTTGTTGGATCGTACTCGAACAACCGGCCGGATTGTGCTTCCACAAAGTGCGCGGCGGGTGCGAGCCAGATTGTTCCGCCGGAACCTCTGCCGACCGCGCCCCAAATTGCAAATGCACCGTCGAAGTCGGGGAACTGGATTAGGCGTATCTTCGGACGCGTTAGATCGGGGATAAGAGGCTCGGCACCAAAATGGGCGCCCGCAGATGCCTCCCAGCCATTCTGGGGCGGGCCGAGAACTGATTCCGCGACGTGCCGGGGCCAGAACCACCAGGCCGCCGCGCCAACACCCCCCGAGAGGGCTAAAGTCGCCGATCCGCCGAACAGCACTTGGCGTCGCGATGGAAGTTGCATTGTTAGCCCCGACTCGAATGCATAAGCGGCGATTGGCAGCTAGCCATGAGGATTGTATAGTCATTGACAATTTCTAGGGCATTCGATTTGTCAGGTTCTAGCCGTTCGTCCCTACCCGAAGATTCTGGAGAATTCCGTCCACGAACGAGAGGCTCCACAGGGGTTCATTCAGAGGCTGTCCGACAACTTTCCCATGGAAATCAGCGGTTCGTGTCAATCGCGAGTACTGGATTCACGAAACCCCACGGAAATCGTGACCTCGGCCACGCCCCGACCGATGTCTTCGACTTTCAAGGGAAAACTTTTCGGATAGCCTCTCAGTGTGAGGTGGCAGAATGAATCTTTCTGTCGTCTGCAGCATCAATACGTTTCCCAATACCGTCTGCCAGTCATCCACAGTCTGCGATACGAGCAACTGGACAAATAATGTGCTGAGTAGGGCGAACCAGTACAGCGGTAGAATCCGTGCGAGCCGACGGCGGAGGAATTCGATTCGAGTCGGATGTCGATGATCCGTCGCTGTTCGGATGACGGCCCCGCTAAGCAGAACGAAAACGATGACGGCTTCTTGATCGAAGCTCAAATAATAGGGCCTGACGCCGGCAATATCTCGCAGTCCCAGATTGGAATAATGACTGAGATAGACATACACAGCCGTCAAGCCACGTAGCCAATCTAAAGAGGCATTGCACATAGTATAATAGAGTCCAATAGAAGTTGATCGAAG
>JBBRUN010000177.1:0-9726 GCA_038247765.1 Gemmatales bacterium
ACCGAAATCCGACGAGTGCGCCTCGAACGGGCGAAACGCGAATTGGTGCAGAATGAGCGGTCGCTGACCGCGATCGCCCGCGATGTCGGCTTCGGCAGCATCCAGCGGCTGTACGAGGTTTTCCGCCGGGAAGTGGGCGAATCGCCGGGCGAGTACCGCAAGCAGCGGCAGTTGGGCGCGGCGACATGACTCCACACTAGCGTCTCGGTTACTGTTTCCGGTATTATGACGGTACCGCCCCCCGGAGACGGCCCCATGCCCGTCGCACGTTTTTGTCTCGCCGCGAGTTTGCTGATCGCATCCGCTTCGGCGAAGGCCGACGAACCGGCCGAGTTCTTCGAGCAGAAGATTCGCCCGCTGCTGGCGGAGCACTGCGCGAAGTGCCACGGGGATGCGAAAGCCACCAAAGGCAAAGATCCCAAGGGGGGCCTGCGCACCGACGGCCGTGCGGCGTTGTTGAAGGGCGGCGACAACGGCTCGGCGGTCGTGCCGGGTGACTTGACCAAGAGCAAGCTCATCGAAGCCGTGCGTTACGCCAACACCGATCTGCAGATGCCCCCCGACGGAAAGCTGTCCGACGCGGAGATCAAGGACCTCGAAACGTGGGTGAAGGGCGGGGCGGTCTGGCCGAACGATACTTCGACTGTGGAAGTGAAGAGCGGCTTCGACCTCGCCAAACGCAAGGCGGAGCACTGGTGTTGGAAGCCAGTACAAGCGGCCGCTGTGCCGGTCAACACGGGTTCGACGCCGGTGGATCGCTTCCTGCTGGCCAAGCTGAACCAGAAGAATCTCGAGCATTCCCCCGCCGCGAGCAAACCGGTCTGGCTCCGCCGAGTGACCTTCGCCATCACCGGGTTACCACCCACGGCTAAGGAACTGAAGGATTTCGAACTCGATTTGACCCCCGAAGCGTTCGCCACAGTTGCGGATCGCTTGCTCGCATCGCCGCACTTCGGTGAGCGCTGGGGTCGGCACTGGCTCGACCTCGTGCGCTACGCCGAGAGCCGGGGGCACGAATTCGAACCGGATATCGCCAACGCGTTCCAATTCCGCGACTACGTCATCCGGGCGCTGAACGCCGATGTGCCGTACGATCAATTCGTCCGCGAGCAACTCGCCGGTGACGTGCTGCCGAAGCCGCGGCTGAATAGCAAGACCGGCGTCAATGAATCGCTCATCGGTTCCGGGTTTTGGCACCTCGGCGAAGAAGTGCATTCCCCGGTCGATATCCGACAAGATCAAGCCGACCGCTTCGACACTCGCATCGACGCGGTGACGAAGGCGTTCCTCGGTCTAACGGTCGCCTGCGCCCGCTGCCACGATCACAAGTTCGACGCCATTAGCACGAAGGACTACTACGCCCTTTACGGCGTCATCGAGGGGAGCGCCTACCGCCAAGCTCGCTTCGACGGCTGGGAGGCGAATCGCAAAGTCGCCGCGGAGTTGGCGAAGTTGAGGGAAGCGACGGGGAAGGAACTCGCGTTGTCCATCGAAGTCTCCCGCATCTTGGCAAATGTGTCGCCGACCGCTTGGAAGGGCAAAGCCGACATCGTCGTCGATTACGCGGCGCCCAACACAACGTGGCTACCCGACGATGTTAGCTTTGGCAACGGCCCGCGCCGCGCTGGTTCGCTCGTGCTTCGCACCGGCAAACCGCGCGTCGAACCGTACGCCGCCGCGGTCTTCGATCCCTTCTGGGCCGGCTTGAAAACATCCGGCGAATCGGCGGCCGACTACGGCCCGCTCGGCAAAACCAACCGCGTCGGGTTCAGCATCCGCACGCCGAACTTCGTGCTCACCAAAAAGAACCTTTACTACCTCGTTCGCGGCGGTGGCACAGCCTACGCCGCCATCAATGGGCACACCATTCTGGCCGGCCCGCTGCACGGGGGCATCTTGCTCGGAATTCCCAACGCCGACGAATACCGCTGGGTCGGGCACAGCGTGGCCGGGTATGTCGGTCAACGATTGCATGTGGAACTCAGCGCTGATTCGCGAACGGACTTCGCCGTGGCGATGGTGGTTCAAGCCGATGAGCCACCCGGTATGCCGCCGGTCGAGTTCAAGATGTCGAACACGCCCGATGCCGAAGCGATCAAAACCGTCTCCGCGAAGGTCGCCGAGGCGGAGAAGCTCCTCGCCAAGGAGGTGAAGTGGGAATCCCGCATCGCGCTTGCCCAATGGGACGGCACCCCCGTCGACGAGACCGTCTTCGTCCGAGGCAATCCGCGGACCCCCGGCACCGTCGTGCCTCACCGTTCGCTCGAAGCGCTCGCGGGCACCGAGGCGCTGCAACATTCCACCGGCAGCGGACGGCTGGAACTCGCTTACCAATGGACCGATCCGAAGCAGAATCCGTTCGCGTCCCGCATCGCGGTCAACCGAGTCTGGCATCACCTCTTCGGTCGGGGCATCGTGCCGACGCCCGATAACTTCGGCCTGCTCGGCGAAGCGCCGACGCACCCGGAGTTGCTCGACCACTTGGCCGCGGAGTTCGTCGCGGACGGCTGGAGCATCAAGCGGCTGATCCGCAAGTTGGTCCTCACCGAGGCCTACCGCATGAGTTCCGACGGCGATGCCGGCGCCGACAAAGCCGACCCGACGAACGCACTGCTGCACAAGTTCCGGGTCAAGCGCCTCGAAGGGGAAGCGATCCGCGATGCGATGCTCGCCGTCAGCGGCCGGCTCGACCCGAAGCTGGAAGGGAAGAGCGTGCCCATTTTCCTGACGCCGTTCCTCGACGGCCGCGGTCGCCCCGGCAGCGGGCCAATCGACGGCAATGGTCGCCGCAGTATCTACCTCGCGGTGCGGCGGAACTTCCTGTCCCCGTTCTTGCTCGCCTTCGACACGCCGATCCCGTTCAGCACCGTCGGTCGCAGGCAGGTGTCGAACGTCCCGGCTCAGGCCTTGATCCTACTGAACGATCCGTTCGTCAATGGCCAAGCGGAGGTGTGGGCCAAAGCGGTACTGGCGAAGCCCGGCACGACCGGCGAGCGCATCGATGCGATGTATATCTCCGCGTTCGGCCGCCCCCCTACCGCGGTCGAGCGGGAGACTTGCGCCGAATTTTTGAAGGGGCAAGAGAAGGATGCGAAGGCGTGGGCCGACTTGGGGCACATGCTGTTCAACGTCAAAGAATTTATCTACATCCGCTGAGGTTCCGCCGTGCTTCTCAACCGCCGCGAATGGCTGCAGCGCTCCTCCAATGGCTTCGGTGCCCTCGCGCTGTCGGCGCTGCTCGCCGAGGATTCGCACGCCGATTCCATGCTCCCGGCCTTGCACCACCCCGCCAAAGCCAAGTCGGTCATCTTCCTCTACATGGACGGCGGGCCGTCGCAGGTCGACACCTTCGACTACAAGCCGAAGCTCGAGAAGTTCAATGGCCAAGACCCTCACAAGGTCCTCGAAAAAGTCGAGCCGACGCAGTTCGCGAGCATCGGCAAGGTCATGCAATCGCCGTGGAAGTTCAAGCAGTACGGCCAGAGCGGAACGTGGGTCAGCGAGCTATTCCCGCACGTCGCCGAGTGCGTCGACGACCTCGCCTTCATCCATTCGATGGTGTCCAAATTCCCGGAACACACGAGCGCCAACTACTTCCTCCACACCGGCGCCGGCGTCCAAGGCCGGCCGAGTTGGGGGGCGTGGTGCGGCTACGGCCTCGGCACCGGCAACAAGGATCTCCCCACCTTCGTCATCCTCAACGGCGGGTTGATCCCGCCCGGCGGACTCGACAACTTCAACAGCGGTTTCCTCCCAGCGGCGCACCAAGGCTCCGTGTTCCGCGCGGCCAATCCGCCCGTCGCCAACGTCAACCGGCTCGAAGCGACCGAAGAGCGCCAAAAGGCCAAGCTGAAGCTGATGCAGAAGCTCGACTCGCTGCGCGGCCCCGGCGGCGACGAAATCGACTCGGCCATCGCCAACTACGAAACCGCCTTCCGCATGCAGGCGGCCGTACCCGAACTGATGGACCTCGGCAAAGAGACCGCCGAGACCAAGAAGAGCTACGGGCTGGAATCGAAGTACGCCCCGACCGTCACCTTCGGCACCGAGTGCTTGCTCGCCCGTCGGCTCGTCGAACGCGGCGTCAAATTCATCGAACTCACCTGCCCGAGCGTCGGCACCGACCGCTGGGATCAGCACAACGGATTGAAAGACGGCCACACGAAGAACGCCCTCGCCGTCGATCAGCCGATCGCGGCGCTGTTGAAAGATCTCAAAGCCCGCGGCTTGTTGAAGGACACGCTCGTCATTTAGGGCGGCGAGTTCGGCCGCACCCCGTTCGCCCAAGGCGGCGACGGCCGGGATCACAACCAATTCGGCTTCACCATCTGGATGGCCGGTGGCGGGGTGAAAGGCGGCGTCCACCACGGCGCCACCGATGACTTCGGCTACAAAGTCGTGAAAGACCGCGTCGAAATGCACGACTTCCACGCAACGCTACAGCACCTATTGGGCATCGACCACAAGAAACTCACCTTCCGTTTCGGCGGTCGCGACATGCGCCTGACCGACGTGCACGGGGAGTTGGTGAAAGCGGTGCTGGCGTGAGGGGAAGTCTTTTTGCAGGTTTCCCCCTCACGCCATCGCAAAAAGACCTTTGATCGGTGTAGAGACCATGCGCACCGAGGACTTGCGCCGCGTTGGTCACACCGCTTCGCTGATATCGAAGCCCTTTCGGTACTCGCGGAAGAGCATGTCGTTAGCCTTGGCCACGTCGGTACCGGTGAACTTCTCCGTCTTCGGATCGATCATCAGCTTCCGGCCCATCAGTCCTTTCTCTGCCGTCAGATCGACCTTGTTGTCAGTGAGGTGCTCCTTCATCCGCTTGTAGGCTTCACTGCATTCGGCGTTTCCGCCGAATGCTTTCAAGCTATCGCCGAGCAGGGCCGGTGTGCCGAGGCGGTAGCTGATGTTGCCCAGGTGACAGAGCGCGGCGCTCAGGTGGCCTTCTTCCACGTCGCAGTTCAAGTCGCTGCTCTTCCCGCTGCGGACCGCCTTCACGAAGTTGTCGAAGTGCTGCTGGTCGCTGCCGCCTTTGAATTCCGTGAGCTTGTTGCCGTCTTTGCCGTAGGCGATGCCGCTGCTGTAATTCGGACACACGACGTAGCCTTTGTCGCCGAACCAGATGTTGCCGACCTTCGCGCCCTTGTAGTCCTTGGTGTCGAGCCCGCGGACTTCGAACACCATCTGAGCGCTGCCGTAATCGTAGAGGCTCAGCAGAGTATTGGGCGTTTCGCCGTCGTCGACGTAACCGAAGCGGCCACCGACGCTGACCACGCTGTTCGGCAATCCGGGCAGGTTCAGGCCCCAACGGGCTTTGTCGGCCTCGTGGACGCCTTGGTTGCCGAAGTCGCCGTTGCCGTATTCCCACGTCCAGTGCCAATCGTAGTGGAGGCCTTTGCGCTGCACCGGAAGCTTGGCCGCCGGCCCGCACCAGAGGTCGTAGTCCATCGACTTCGGCGGTTCCGTCGGCTTATCGACCTTGCCGATGCTCTTGCGCGGTTTGTAGCAGGTGCCGTAGGCGAGGTTCACCTTGCCGATCTTGCCGTCGTGGATGTAAGCGATGGCCTCGCGCATCCCCGTGGTGCTGCGGCTCTGCGTGCCGACCTGGCAGATCTTCTTGTACTTCCGCGAGGCCTGCACCATCAACCGGCCTTCGTGGACGTTGTGCGTGGCCGGCTTTTCGCAGTAGACGTGCTTGCCGGCGCGCATGGCCCACACCGCGGCGAGGGCATGCCAGTGGTTCGGCGTGGCGATGCTGATGATGTCGATGGACTTATCGTCCATGACCTTGCGGATATCTTGTTCGAACTTCGGGGTCGTCTTCTGCGCTTTCTCGACAGCGGCGATCGCCGGTTTTATCACGCCTTCGTCGCAATCGCAGATGGTGACGACTTCGCAGTTGTTCTTCCCGGCGAAGCCGGCGACGTGGCTCATCCCCCGGCTCTTCACCCCGATGACCGCAACGCGGAGCTTGTCGTTCGCTCCACCTTTCTTGACGGGTTGCGGTTCCTCGGCGGCGCTCACGGTTTGGCCGCCGGCCGCGATAGCCGCGGTCAAGATGGCTGTACGGTCGAGGAATTCCCGGCGGGAGAAGAGATCCATGAGAGAGGCTCCGATTGATTGGAGGAGGGGTGGGAAGAGTGTACCGCGCCGGAAATGGGTTGCAAACTCCGATGCGAGCAGTGTGGCAACGATTGTTGGGATTTCTTCTTAGGGCGGGTGTAGTCTTCGGAACCCGCCGTCCAGAAATAGCCTTGTGGAAAGCGGAGTTGGCCACTTTCTTCCAGCGGCGGGTTCCGAAGACTCCACCCGCCCTACGAAAACCTCCGAGAATAGTTGTTACAACCTCGAAGATCGCGGTGGCCATCAACCGCCGTAGGAATTAGCCAGACCCGCCGGTTTCCCTTCACGGATTCCTCTCGCAATCTCCCCTCCCAACAACTCGGTGTTTCCCTAGAATAGTCCATTGTTGCATCCACGACCTTTGTAGAACCATCGACGTCCCCATGAAGCGCACCGACATCCGCAACGTCGCCGTCATCGCCCACGTCGACCACGGCAAAACGACCCTCGTCGATCAGATGCTCCGGCAGTCCGGACTGTTCCGCAGCGAAGAACTCGACAAGCTCGTCGGGGGCCAGCACGGCCTCATTATGGACAGCAACGACCAAGAACGCGAGCGCGGCATCACGATTCTGGCGAAGAACTGCGCCATCCGTTTGGGCGATGTGAAGGTCAACCTCATCGACACGCCTGGGCACGCCGACTTCGGCGGCGAAGTCGAGCGCATCTTGAAGATGGCCGACGGTGTGTTCCTCCTGGTCGATGCGGCCGAAGGCCCACTGCCGCAGACGCGGTTCGTGCTCCGCAAAGCCTTCGCCTGCGGATTGAAGCCGATCGTCGTTATCAACAAGATCGATCGGCCCGACGCCCGCATCGACGAAATCCACTCGATGGTCTTCGACCTGTTCATCGAACTCGGCGCCAGCGAAGACCAAGCTAACTTCCCGGTCATCTACGCGTCGGGCCGCAACGGCGTGGCGACGACCGATATGAAGGTCGAACCCAAAGATCTCACGCCGCTGTTCACGGCCATTCTCGACACCTTCCCGCCGCCGGAAGGGGACGATTCCGGCCCCCTGCAAGTGCAGATCATGGCCTTGTCGTACTCCGAATTCGTCGGCAAGATTGCCATCGGCAAGGTCTTCAGCGGCAAGATCCGCAAGAACCAGCGCGTCACGGTCGTCAAGCAAAAAGACGGCTCGACATTCCCGGATGTGATCGTCCAAGTGTTGGAATTCGATCGTCTCGCCCGGCGCGAGGTCGACGAAATCCGCGCCGGCGACATCTGCAGTATCGTCGGCATCGACGAAGCCGACATCGGCGACACGATTTGCGATTTCGAAAACCCGCTGCCGATGCCGCCGTTGACCATCGACGAGCCGACGCTCGACATGCTCTTCAAAGTCAACGATTCCCCGTTCGCGGGGCAAGACGGCAAACCCTGCACGAGCCGGGAACTGCGGGATCGACTGACCTTGGAACTGCAGGCCAACGTCGCCCTCCGGGTTCGCCCCGGAGAGCGCGAAAGCGAGTTCATCGTCAGCGGTCGCGGCCTGCTCCACCTCGGTGTCCTGCTCGAATCGATGCGCCGCGAGGGAATGGAGATCGCCGTCGGCAAGCCGAAGGTCATCTACAAGGAAGTCGACGGCAAAACGCACGAGCCGATCGAGTACCTCGTCGTTGAAGTGCCGACGGAGCACTCGAACTCGGTGATGCGCTTGGTGCTCGAGCGCCAGGGGGAATGCGAGAAGATGGAGAACCACGGCACGACGACCCACGTCGAGTTCTTCATCCCGGCCCGGGCGCTCATCGGCCTGCGGACGCGGATGATGACGGCGACGCAGGGCACGGCCATCCTCCACCACAACTTCCACGAATACCGGCCGCTGAAATCGAACATCCCCGGCCGCGCCCTCGGCGTGCTCATCAGCATCGAGACCGAAAAGGCCACGGCCTACGCCATCGACGGCCTGCAAGATCGCGGCACGCTCTTCGTCTCCCCGCAGGAGGCGGTCTACGGCGGGCAGATCGTCGGCGAGCATTGCCGGGAGAACGACTTGACGGTGAACGTGACCCGCAAGAAGCCGCTGACGAACATGCGGGCGTCGGGGTCGGACAAAGCCGCGTCGACGAAGCCGCCGCGCGACTTCAGCATGGAAATGGCCCTCGAATACATCGAAGACGACGAACTGGTGGAAATCACCCCGCTGCAAATCCGGATGCGCAAGATCTTCCTGAGCGAAGGCGAGCGCAAACGCGGCGGCCGCAAAGGTTGAACCATCGCAACTCGGCGAGCCGGCCCCGTGAGTTTGACTTCCATGAGATTCGCCCCGTTGATTCTCGTCGGATTGTCTTTCATCGGTTGCACCCGGCCGCTGCAGGACTTGACGCCGCCGCCCGTCGATAAGCCGCGCGTCCCGACCTTCGGTGAAACGAACCCAATCGGTCGCATTGCTGGTCGTGTCATTTGGAACGGCGGGACGCCGGTGGCACCGCAGGTCAAGGGGCTCATCGATACCGGGAGCGGCGTCGCCTGGGGAGAGATGCCCAACCACTTGGCCCCGCGCATCGACCCCGAGACCCAAGGGCTGGAGGGCGCGGTCGTCTATTTGAAGAGATGCGATCCCACGCTCGCCAAGCCATGGCCGTTCGCTCCTCTTCGCGTCGAAGTCCGAAACCGCGTGATCTCCGCCGCTCAGGGCGGTCGCAACGGTCGTGTCGGATTCGCCCGCGTCGGCGAATCGTTCGAGATGGTCTCCTTCGACGGAGTACCCCACATGCTCCGCGCCCGCGGGGCCGGCTTTTTCACCGTCCCATTGCCCGAGAAAAATAAACCGCAGACGCGCTCCATCGACGCGCTGGGGCCGACCGAATTCACGAGCGCCGCCGGGTATTTCTGGACGTCCGCGGAAGTTTTCACGTGCGAACACCCGTATTACACCGCCACCGATAAAACTGGCCGCTTCGCGCTCGAGGGCATCCCGCCCGGCGAGTACACAATCGTCGCTTGGCACCGGAATTGGAAACTGCTCGGCTCCGAACGCGATCCCGAAACCGGGAAGATCATGCGGTTGATATTCGACGCCCCGTTTCAAATCGAACGCCCGATCACCGTCGCAGCCGACACGCCCGACATCGTTTTGACACTGCCGAAGTGAGTTTCGCCATGTTGATCTATCCCGCTATCGATCTCCTCGGTGGTCGCTGCGTCCGGCTCCGGCAAGGGGATTACTCGCAAGAAACGGTCTTCTCCGATGACCCTGCCGCCGTGGCCCGGGAGTGGGTTCGCCAAGGGGCGGACCGGCTGCACGTCGTCGATCTCGACGGGGCCAAACAGCGCGAACCTGTGAACGGCGCGACGATCCAACGGATCGTCGAAGCCGCGGGCGTGCCGGTGCAACTCGGCGGGGGCATCCGCAGCGAAGTGCATTTGCGAACCGTCTTCGCGTGGGGTGTGCGTTGGGCGGTGCTCGGGTCGAAAGCATTGCACGACCCGGAGTGGCTGAAGCGCATGGCCGACGAATACCCCGGCCGCATTGTCCTCGGTCTCGATGCCCGCAATGGGTTCGTCGCGACCGAAGGCTGGCTCGAAACCTCGACGACGATGGCCACCGACTTGGCGAAGCTCGTCGAGGATGCCCCGCTCGCGGCGGTCGTCTA
>JBBRUN010000178.1:0-9672 GCA_038247765.1 Gemmatales bacterium
GCTTTCGCTGCTTTCGCTGCTTTCGCTGCTTTCGCTGCTTTCGCTGCTTTCGCTGCTTTCGCTGCTTTCGCTGCTTTCGCTGCTTTCGGCAGGGGGGGTATCGAGAACGACCGAAAGCTGAAATCTAATGTTGGCTCGAAGGGCATGTCGTCGGAACCCGCCGCTTCCAGAAATCGCCTTTTGGAATGTGGAAATGGCCCCTTCCCTCCAGCGGCTGGTTCCGAAGGCTCCAACCGCCCTGCGAAGAACCTCCAAGAATCGCGGCTACGCCCATGGGAACCATTTTCTGTACCGGATCGTCGGAATGAGGTAGGATAAACCTATCGTCATTCCCAGCCTCCTCCGGGATTCGCCATGAATCGTTTCGCACTGGGCCTTCTGGCCGTCATCATCGGGGCCACCGCGACTTACGCCGTCGATGCCAAGGACACTTTGGGCGCGACGTTCACGCGCACGAAGAAGCTCAAGGGTAAGGTCACCATCGATGCCAAGAACGAGCCGATCGGCGATATCATAAAAGAGATTTCAAGCCAGCTCGAAGACCAAAAGCTCGGTGCGATCAGCGTTGCCTTCGATGTCGGCGTTTCCAAAAACACCAAAACGACCTTCGCCGCGAAAGATAAACCGACCGAGGAAGTACTCGACGGGCTTCTGAAGACGCTCGACCTCGGTTACGTGGTCGTTTCGAAGGACAAAGACCGTTACGACGGCTGGTTGAAACTCGTGAAGGGCACCAACCGCGGCTACGAAACCGGTATGGAACCGAAAGACGGCCCGAAGCCGGTTGTGACGCCGGAGCCGAAGCCGGAACCCAAGCCGATTGTGAAGCCCGAGCCGAAACCGGAACCGAAGCCCGAGCCGGCCGAAGAGAAAGCCACCGAGCAAGAAGAGAAAGCGGCCGCGGCCCGGTTGGCGACGGCGAAGAACCTCATCGAGAAAGACAAACTCGCCGAAGCCAAACCGCTGCTAAAGTACCTGATGAAGTACGCCGGGAACACGAAAGCGGGCGCGGAAGCCAAGGAACTCATGGACAAAATGAAGTAGGCCGGCCAAGATAGTTCCGTGAGCGACACCGACCCCGATTACAGTGACCGCACACGGCCGTGGGTTCTGCCCGAGTTCGCGAGTCCCGAGGGGATCGTGGGCGTGGGCGGCGACCTGCGGCCGAATTCGTTGATCGAAGCCTATTCCCACGGTATTTTCCCGTGGTTCAACCCCGGCGACCCGATCATCTGGTGGTCCCCCGACCCGCGCGCCATCTTCGATCTCCAAAACTTCCACGTCCCGCGCCGGCTCGCCGCAACGATCAAACAGAAGAAATTCCGCACCACAGTGGACACGCAATTCCGCGCCGTGATGGAAGGCTGCGCCTCCGATCGCGAGGAAGGCACTTGGGTGACGAGCGAAATGATCGAAGCCTACACGGAACTGCACGAACGCGGCGACGCCCACAGTTTGGAAGTCTGGCTCGACCACGAATTGGTCGGCGGCATCTACGGCATCGCCGTCGGCGGCTTCTTCGCCGGCGAGTCGATGTTCCACCGCGCCCGCGATGCGTCCAAGGTGGCGCTCGTCACGCTGCTGACGCGCCTGCGCGACCGCGGTTTCGAGCTGTTCGACACGCAGATTCTCAACGATCACACCGCGCAGTTCGGGGCCATCGAGATCCCCCGATCCGAGTATCTGCAGTGCTTGGAGCACGCGGTGCGCAAGCCGGTGGGGTTCGGTTGATGGCGGCGTCGGCGCACGGTCGGATCGAACTTCACCCGTCGCTGAAGAGCTTGACCATATCGACGTCGTACCGCGCGGAGCGCGGGTCGTCGGGGTCGAGGCTGGCTCCGTCCACCCCGGCTCGGCGCTGGATCAAACCGAAGATCGCGGGGAGTACGAAGAGCGTCGCGAAGGTACTCGCCAGCAAACCGCCCACGACCGCCCGGCCCAGCGGGGCGGTTTGATCGCCCCCCGAACCTAAGCCGAAGGCCATCGGTAACATCCCGGCGATCATCGCGAAGCTCGTCATCAGGATCGCGCGCAAGCGGGCGCTGCCGCCATCGAGCGCGGCGCGCGGGGCGGAGCCGTGGCTTATCCGGGCGCGCTCGGCGAAGGTCACGAGCAAAATGGCATTGGCCACCGAGACGCCGAGCGACAAAATCGCCCCCATGAACGACTGCAAATTCAGCGTGGTGCCCGTCACTAGCAGCGCGGCGCCGACGCCGCACAGGGTCGCGGGGATCGAAGCGAGCGAAATCAGCGACAGTTTGATCGACTGGAAGTAGGCCGTGAGCATCAAGAATATCGTGAGGATGGCGATGCCCAAGCCGATGGTGAGATTGTCTTGGACTTGGTCGAGGGCATTCAACTGTCCGCGAACATCGATGGCCGCACCGCCGGGGAGCTTGCCGGCTTTTCGGTCGACACTCCGGGCGAGTTCGATCTTGTCCGCGTCGCTCGGGGTCTTCTTCAACTCGGCGTCGTAGTGCTTGTCGATGATCTCCGCCTTCGCCGCCGCGAGTTCGCGCTTCACCGCCCGCCCGACGGAGCCGAGGTCGTCCCCGGCGACGTTCGCCGTGATGCTCACGAAGCGCCGCATGTTGTACCGATCGACTTCCGCCGCGGTCGTCGTCATCTTGATCTCGGCGACATCGCGGAGCAAAATCCCACCCGCGACCATCGATGTGCTGCCGGTGCCTTGGCCAGTCATTTGGCTGTCGGCGTGATCGCTCATCGCCGTGCCGACGGATCCGCGGATCGGCACTTGGCCGAGTTCGGTCAGGCTGTTCATTCGCGGCGGCGGCACTTGCACCTGCACGATGTAGCCTTGGCCGCTCTTCTGATCGCGCCAGTAAATCGGCATGACGTACCGGCTGCTCGCCGTGGCGGGCACGAGTGATTGGCTGATATTCCTGGCGGTGAGGCCCATTGTGGCGGCGCGGGGCCGGTCGAATTGGATGTCGGCGGTCGGGTAGTCTTGGGCTTGCGTGAATTGCAAATCGCGCAGTTCGGGGATCGCCTTCAGGTGTTCGAGCACGACCTTCGCATTCGCCAATGTCGCATCCATATTGTTCCCGCCGATCTGCACTTCGACGGGCGTCGCGGAGCCGAAGCTCATGACATCGCTGACGAGATCGCCGGGTTCAAACGAGAGCCGCAATCCGGCGGCGCGCTTCACTTGTTCCTCGGCCGGTACACCCTCGCGCGTCCAACCGGCTCGGAGGTACGCCTTCAACTCGCGGTCGAGGATGTCGCGCAGGCGCGTTTTGAAGTCTTCGACGCGGAGGCCGCTGCCGGGTTTGAGGGCAATCTTCAACTGGGCTTCTTCCGGGCCGCTCGTCCATTGATGCACGGCTTGGATCGGATAATTGGTCGGGAACGAGCCGACGTAGCCGACGCTCATGGCCACTTGGTCCCCGGCTTCGCGGTCGATGATGCGGAGCGCTTCTTGGGCCAGTTCTTCGGTGCGTTCGATGCGGGTGCCCGTCGGGGCGCGCAGTCGCAAGTGGAACTGGCCTTGGTCGGTCTTGGGGAACACGGCGGTGCCGAGGGATTGCACAATCAACACGATTCCCAAGCCCGCCAGCAGCAAATACATCGGTGCGACGAACCAGCGCAGGGCGATGATGCGGGCGACGGCGCGGTCGTAGATACGGTGGGCGAGGTTCGGTTTCGGCGCTTCCGTGAAGCGGTGCGGGTGCTGCAACAGCCAGACGCAAAGCACCGGCACGAAGGTGCTCGACAAGATGTACGACGCGATCATGGCGAAGCCGACGGCCAGCGACAGTGGCACGAACAGTTCTCGGGCGGCGCCGGTCATGAAGAACGACGGCACGAACACCGCGAGGACGCAGAGCATCGCCAGCAATCGAGGCACGGCCGTTTCTTGGTTCCCTTGCCGGACGGCGCGGGCGATGTTGTCGGTCCGGTGCATTTGGGTGTGGATGTTCTCGACTTCCACCGTCGATTCATCGACGAGGATACCGACGGCCAGCGCGAGTCCGCCGAGCGTCATGAGGTTGATCGTCTGCCCGCAGAGCCACAGTGCGACGACCGACGCCAACAGCGCCAGCGGGATGTTCAACACTACGACGATCACCGAACGCCAATCGCGCAGGAAGATCAACACCATAAGGCCGGTGAACAAGGCCCCGATCAGCCCTTCGGTACCGACGCCCCACATCGCCTCGGTGACGATCGGGGATTGATCGAAGGCGAACTGGATATCGACCTCCGGCGCGGCGTCGCGCATCTTCGGCAAGGCCCGGTTCAGCTCGTTGACGACGCTGACGGTGGAGGCGTCCGAGCGCTTCATCACGAGCATGTAGACCGAACGCCGACCGTTGACGAGCGCGTAGCCGGCGGTAATGTCGGCCCCGTCGGTTATCGTCGCCACGTCCTTCAACAGCACCGGCGCCGGGCCCATCTTCACGGGGATCTGGCCGAGTTCCTCGGTTGGTTTCTGGCCGACCATCGCGTTCGTGTTCACCAGCAGCGTCCGGTCATCGATGCGGACATTCCCCGATGGGCTGACGACGTTTCCGCTGGCGAGCGCCTCGGTGACTTGTTCGAGCGACAAATTCCGCGAGCGGAGTTGATCCGGGTCAATACTGACGACGATGGCCCGCTGGTTGCCGCCGAATGCGGGCGGCGTCGAGATGCCGGGGACGTTGGAGAACATCGGCCGGACGCGGATGGTGGCGATGTCTTGGATTTCTTTGATGCTGAGTTTGTCCGAGTTCAGCACCAAGTAGCCGACGGATGCGCTGCCGGTGTCGAGGCGTGTGATGAACGGCGGCACCGTGCCGGGCGGCATCATGAAGCGCGAGCGATTCACCGAGGCCACGGTCTCGGCCATCGCCTCGGCCATGTTTGTGCCGGGGTGGAAGTGCAGCTTGATCAGGGCCATCCCTTGGATGTTCTTCGATTCGATGTGCTCGATGCCGTTGACGTAGAGGAAGTGGTACTCGTAGTAGCTCGTCATCAACCCTTCCATCTGGGCCGGGTTCATGCCGCCGTACGGTTGGCACACGTAAATGACGGGCTGGTTCAGCGGCGGGAAGATGTCCACTCTATGGCGATAGCTCGCCAATCCGGAGCCGATCAGCAGCGCGACAACGCCCACGAGGACGGAATAGGGCCGGCGCAGTGCGAAAACGATGGGGTTCATGGAATCAGTTTAAGCAAGAACTGGCGGGTGATGTGCGAAGAAGTCGTGTGGAATGCGTTTGACGAGGCTTTCACCCCCGTCATAAGATGACACTACGAGTCCGATGCCGGAGATCAGCCATGCGCGTCCATCGCTTCACCCTGACCCTGTTGATCCTGGCAAGCTTCGCACTCCTCGCTCCCGTCGCCCGAGCCGACGACGACCCGGTCTACAACGGCAAGAAGCTGACGGAATGGGATACGATGCTCCGCTCGGAGGTGGAGAACGGTCGGCTCCGCCGCGTGGCGCTCGTGTCGATGGGGCAAATCGCCTCCGACAACGCCATGAATACCAAGGTCGTCAGGCAGGTGATGACCGCCGTTGGCCGCACTTTGAAAACCGACAACACGCCGGCGGTGCGCCGTCAAGCGGCCGAAGTGATCAACGCGATGGCCGTGAAATTGCTGGACGACAAAGGCGCGGATACGAATTCCGTCATCCTCGACCTCGGCGAGAACCTCCGCGTCGAGAAAGACTCGGAAGTTCGCAAAGAAGTCTGTGTCGCCCTCGGTCGCTTCGGCAAGGAATCGAAAACGGGTGTGACACCCTTGACGCTCGTGCTCGCCGACAAAGAACCGGCGACGCGGGCCGCCGCCGCCGACGCCCTCGGCCGCATCGGACTCGGTGCCAGCGGCGCGACCGACGCGCTGCTCCCCCTCTTGAAGGACACGGACATGTCGGTGCGGGCCGCGGCGATCTTCGCGCTGGGCCGGATCGAACCGGAAGAACCGGCCAAAGTCTCGGCCGCGCTACTGCCGATGGTGAAAGGCGAAACCGTCGTCGAATTGCGCCGGGCCGTCCTCACCTCGCTGGGCATCTTGGGCGACCGCAGCCCGGCAACTGTCCGCGGTACGGCCCTCGGCTTGGAAGATGACGACGTCGATGTCCGCCGCCAAGCGGCCTTGGCCCTCGGCAAATTCGTCGGCGGCGGGAAGCTCGTCGAGAAGGAACTGAAGAAAGCCTTCGAGGCGGACAAAGACAAACAAGTCCGCGGGGCCGCGCTGCGGGCGCTCTGCGAAGGCTTCGGCCCCGATGCGAAAACGCTGATCCCAACGATCGCCGCGCGGTTGAAGGTGGAACCCGAGTTCGACGTGCGCATCGCGATCATCGAGGAATTCGCCGCGCTCGGCGACGACGGCAAAGACGCGCTGCCAGCCCTGCGCGATGCCCAGAAAGATCCCCAGACCAAGGTGCGAGAAGCGGCCACCGGAGCGATCAAGCGGATCTCGGCATCCAAACCGAAAATGTGACCGAGCGAACTCCAATTCCCTTTCGTTTCCGCCGAAACCGGCGCTGTCGGACGCGGGCGGATTTCATGCCCCGACTGACAAAAATCGTTTGACATCGTTCCGACCCGTTCTAAGTATCATGCAGAAGAACGAATTCATGCTGTGCCGATGACCGATTCCAGCCCGGAAGGAATCGGCCACCGAGGGAGCGAGAATGTCCCCGCCCGCCGGATTATCAACCGGTCTGGCCTTTCTTCCCAACTGGTTCACCGACACGAAAGACGCCGGCGCTCTGGATCACCTCCTGAGCGGGTGGCTCCGCGCGTCCGGATGGCGAACGGTCGGGTTGATTTGGCCGATCGAAGGAAATGCGAACCTCAAGGCCCTCGTGCGGCCCGGCGGCGTCGAGCCGATGCCGACCGCACCGAGCGAAATCCACGATGTGGCCCGTGCGCTCAAGGGCGGAACGCCGACGGTGGTCTGGCAACTTCCGAATTCGTCCGGCCGGCTCTACACGAACTTTCAACCGGCCGGTCGCCCGGCCGGTTTGCTCTGGGCCGAACGCGGACCCGGCGAACCTTGGACCGAAGCCGACCGGAATTACCTCGTCCTCGCGACGCGGATGATCGAACGATCGCCGGCGCTCGCGGCCAAGATCGGTGCCGGCCTCGAACCGGGCCGATTGGATCAGCGCCTCGACGACGCCGCGGTGATCGCGGGCCGGATGGCCCACGACTTCGACAACATCTTGACCGGCATCATCGGGTTCGCCGACCTCAGCGTGCCGCTCTTGCCAGCGGGAAGCCAAGCCGCCAAATTCGTCGGCGAAATTTCGAAGGTGGGCCAACGCGGGATCGCATTCACCCAACAGCTGCACCAATTGAGCCGGGCTGCGCAGGCGAAGCCGCTGGCCGGTTCGGTCGGCGCGGCGTTCCTTAAAGAAGAAATCCGCTTGCGGCCCGCGATGCCGTCCGGCTTGCAAGTGGTCACGGAGATCCCTTCGAACTTGGTCGGCGTGGGCGTCGAAAGCGGCCCGCTCGGAACCGCGCTCGGCCATCTGCTCGAAAACGCCTTGGAAGCCAGCCCGCCGAATTCGTTCGTCAACGTGGGGGCCCGGGTCGTGGATCTCACCGGGGCCGATGCGAAAGGTTACCTCGGCCCAGTCGCCCCCGGTGCGAACGTGGAAATCACCATCCGCGACCGCGGCTGCGGCATCAAGCCGGAGCACCGGGCCAAGCTATTCGCGGAGCCGTTCTTCACCACCAAGGTGCGGCACCGCGGGCTCGGCTTGGCCATCGTTTACCGGATCCTGCACGCCCACGGGGGCGGTATCCGCATCGACGACGCAACGGATCCGGACTCCGGTACGGTCGTCCGCATCGTGCTACCCCCGGCCGCCGCGCGACCGGGCGCGGTGATTCACTCGCCCCGTCAATCCAACATGTACTTAGTCGGAGGTTGATCGAACATGGCACTCGAAATCGAAGAGCGTTTGCGCCAAACACCCCGCCCCGCGCGGATGCCCTCGCCCCTGAGCGAACTCCAAAGCAGCGGCGATATCCGCATCCTCATCGTCGATGACGATCCCGCGACCTGCGCGGTGATCCAAGCCGCGCTGTCGAATCGCGACTTTCAGATCGATACCGTCTCCGATCCGAGCTTGGTCGAATCGGTCTTGCTCCGCAAGAGCCAGTTCCACCTCATCATCATGGATTACGTGATCCCCGGTTTGGAACCTGAGCAGGTCTTCACTTGGATCCGCGACAATCAACCCGAAGCGAACATCGTCGTCGTCACGGGCTACCCGTCGGTCGATAGCGCCCTGAGCTGCCTCCGCGCTCGCACCTACGATTACGTCACCAAGCCGTTCCAAGTCGACCAACTCCGCGAGATCGTCATCCGCTGTCTCGAGAGCAAAGGCCTCCTGCGGATGACCGAAGAAGCACTGCGGGAATCGCTCGGCTCCGCCATCCGCGACCGCCGCAAGTCGCTCGCCTTCACGCTGTCGAACGTGTCGGAGCGCACGGGGGTGTCACTCGGGTACCTGTCGCAGATCGAACTCGGCAAAAACTCGGCTTCGATCGAGACGCTCTACCGGATTTGTTTGGCGCTGGGCATCAAGATGAGCGAGCTGTTCACCTCGGTGCAGCGGCATTAATTGAAGTGTGGTCAGCGACTCAAGACTTGGCGAGCCGGCCCATCTCGAACTTCGACGGATCGCCGTCGAGTCCGCCCGAGCCTTTCTTCCCGGTGCCCGCGACGAGTTCCATCGTCTCCGTCTTCGGGATGTACCGGCGGATCTGGTGATTCTCGGTATCGGCGATCAACACGCTGTCGTCGGCCGGGTCGATGCTGATGAACTTCGGCCCGTTCATCGCGGCCTTGAGCGCAGGCCCGCCATCGCCGCCGATCCCCGCTTTGCCCGTCCCGGCGACGGTTCGAATCTTCCCGGCCTTATCGACGACCCGCAGAGCGTGGCCGTTGCGCTCGAGGATGTAGACGTTGCCATTCTTGTCGGCGGCCACGGCGCGCGGATCGACGAGCGGTTGATCCTTGGCGGGTTCGCCATCCTTAGGAATTCCGCCTTTGCCGGTGCCGGCGAAGGTGAAGATGGCCCCCTTTTTCGGATCGAGGTACCGGATGCGCTTGTTGCCGATGTCGGCGATATACAGCTTCGATTGATCCGGGTTCATCGCGATGCAAATGGGCTGTTTGAAATCGACTTTCGTCGGCGGTCCCCCTTCGCCCGCGAACCCTTCGGTCCCCGTGCCGGCGAAGGTCCTGACTTCGTTCTGCGATAATTTGTACATCCGTAAGCGGTGGTTGAACGTATCCGCGAGGAAGATGAAATCGTCGGAGCAGACCAAATTGTGCATCCCGTTGAACTCGGCCTTGTCGCCGGCGACCTTATTGGCCGAATCTCCTTTCTTGCCAGTGCCCGCCAGCGTCGTCAGAATCCCTTTGGTGTCGATCTTCCGCAGGCGTTCGCCGCCGGCCATTTCGACGAAGTAGATGTTGCCGTCTTTATCAAAATCCACCGCGAACGGTTGCACGAGCTTGGCTTTGGTCGCCTCCGTACCGTCGGCACCCGTTCCGCCCCCGGCCACGAGGACGACGGTGTCCGCGCCCTGTGCCGAGCCTGCGAGGAGTATCGCGCCGAGGGTGAGCAGGTATCGCATGGTTGGGACTCGGGCGTGGGTCGGATCTCATGCGGATCGAACGCTTCGTCGAAGCCGAGCCGGA